>CAZMLP010000108.1:0-2127 GCA_964566745.1 uncultured Verrucomicrobiota bacterium
TTTAACTCGCCGCGCTCTTTCATGGCGCGCAAGCGCTCCGGACTGACCACTGGCGCGGCCTGGCACCAAGTCCGCTCGCGAAAGAAGGCGCGTTGGATGAAAAGCGCGTCGTCCACATCCTGGGACTTCCAGTCGCGACCAAAAATATCCTCGCCCAAACGGCGCTTGAACTCGTCAAACGGAAGATCGGGCCGGCGCGAGAATTCCCGGAAAGCAATCCGGTTCACCCGGAGCGGCAACTCATGGAAGGGATTCTCGGTGGATTTGAGCCAGCCGAATCCAAAGGGCTTCTGGCGCTTGCCAATGAGATAACTTTGGCCCTCCTCGGCATGAGCGGGAACAAAGGAGAACGGCTCGAGCGAGGGGACATAACCGGTCACGCCAGCGTCTCGCGCGCGTTGCGCCCCGCGTTGAACCTCCTCTGGCGCGCGCCGTGAGGGACCGTCATCCGACGACAGACTGGCCCGCGCGCGGCGGATGAGTTGGGCGTCAAAGTGCGCGCTGTGGGGAGTGAACACAAGGGTCCAGCGCGGGTCGAAGGCCTTCGTCGCCGCAAGAACATCGAAGCCTGGAACTTGGGAGCCGGAGAAGTAGTGGGGGTACACCGCCACCACAGCGTTACTGTTCCTTGACCAAACCTCGCGCGAGATGGTTTCCACAAACTCGAACTCGCGCTCAAAAAACTTTCCGCGGCACCCGGCGCAATGGCAGATGGCGTAATCGCTCGACTCAATCATCAGGCCGTCCGCCTCGGGATAAAACTCGAAGCACATCTCGCGGACATACTCGCGCATGAATCGCTGCGATTCCGGGCGGGACGGGCAGAGGTTCCAGCCCCAGCAATAGATTCCAAACGGGTCCGTGGTTTGCCCATCCGCTTTCACGGCCTTTAACTCCGGATGCTCAATCGGGTACTGGTTCACCCCGTCGTAGCCAAAAGGGGTAAAGCCGAGGATGACCTGAATTCCCAGGGTGTGGGCGTAAACGATGAGGTTCCGCGCGAAGTCGCGCCGCACGTTCTCATGCTCCTGGTTAAACTTCCAAGTGATGGGAAACTTCTTCGAGCGAAAGCCTCCAGCCATCCACAAAATCAACAGATTGCCACCATCCGCCCGAATTCCCTCCAGAATTCGTTTCCACTGCGGCAGGCCGTAAGTCGGCATCCGCATAAACGTCATGTAATAGCCGCGCTGGACGAATGCGGGTTTTGCGGAAGCCGCTGACGGCGGTTGTCCCCAGGCCAGCATGCCAATGCCGGCGCCGGCAGAGGCAAGAAACGCTCGCCGTGTCACTCCCCGGATTTCGGGCGCGATACGTTTCGAGGTCATATTTGCGGGATGAAAGGAAATCAAGTCCCCGTCAAGCACGGAGGTCGAACCGCTTCGATTTGAAACGGCCGATGACCTGACCGGGCGACTGTCGCGACCGGATTGTCCCGCCAGTTCAAGAGACGGCGGAAATAAACCACCCGAAAGGCCGGATACGCGAACCTATTCCTCCGTCTGTGTCAATTTTGCCAAAACATTAAAGTCCTCCAAGGTCGTGGTGTCGCCCTTGATTTCGGCGCCGGAGGCGACTTGCTTCAGCAAACGGCGCATGATCTTGCCCGAACGGGTCTTGGGCAACGCCTCGGCGAACCGGATGTCGTCCGGCTTGGCCACCGGGCCGATTTCCTTGCCGACGTGCTGGCGCAGTTCCTCGCGCAACTCGGGGACTGCTTTTACGCCGCTCCTGAGGGTGACGAACGCCACCAGCGCCTGGCCTTTGAGGTCGTCCGGCCGGCCCACCACGGCGGCCTCGGCCACTTTCTGGTTGCTGACGAGCGCGCTTTCCACCTCGGCCGTGCCAATGCGGTGGCCCGCGACGTTCAATACATCATCAATACGCCCGACGATCCAAAAATATCCGTCCTTGTCCTGGCGGCAGCCGTCACCGGTGAAGTAGCTTCCCTTGACCTCGGTCCAATAGACCTCCTTGTAGCGTTGCGGGTCGCCCCAGAGCCCGCGCAACATGCCGGGCCACGGCTTCCGAATCACGAGCTTGCCGCCGGTGTTCTTCGGGACCGCGTTGCCACGCTCGTCCACGACCTCGGGATAAACGCCAAAGAAGGGCAGGGTGGCCGTGCCG
>CAZMLP010000109.1:0-4221 GCA_964566745.1 uncultured Verrucomicrobiota bacterium
TGGATTTCGCATTCCTCGCACTCGGGGTTGCGCGCGTAACAGCGCCGCCGCCCGTGCCAGATCAGCAGGTGACTGAACAACGTCCATTGCTCCTGCGGAACCAGCTTCATCAAGGTCTGCTCGATTTTTTCCGGGGCGGTCTCGTCGGTTAACTCCAGGCGCTCGCTGAGGCGCGCCACGTGCGTGTCCACCACCACGCCCACATTGATGTCAAAGGCATTCCCGAGCACCACGTTGGCGGTCTTGCGGCCCACGCCGGGCAACTCGATCAATTCCTCCATCGTGCGTGGCACCTTGCCGCCGTGCAAATCAATGAGGCTGCGGCACGCGGCCTGGATGTTTTTGGCCTTGTTGCGGTAAAGGCCGATGCGGCGAATGTCCTCCGCGAACTGTTCCGGGGGGGCGTCGGCATAATCCTTCGCGGAACGGTATTTCTTGAACAAGTCTGCCGTGACGATGTTCACCTGCTTGTCCGTGCATTGCGCGGAGAGAATCGTCGCCACCAGCAATTCCACCGGATTGGTGTGGTCCAACTCGCAATGCGCGTCGGGATAGGTCTCCCGCAGACCGGCGATAATTTTGCGGGTGCGCTCCGTTTTGGCTTGGGCGGATTCTCGCGACATGGACGCACCCTATCCACTCGGGGGTGGGACGGCAAGTGACGCCCGGGGAGGAAGAAACCGGATAACTTGGCAGACGCGCCAGTGGCCAGCTTTCAGGCCTTGTCATCACGGCGAGTTTTGGAGCGCATGGATGCTGCTGCATCTCCACTGTTTAGCGCGGCTTTTTCGGCGTCCTTCAAAAGTGCGGCCAGATCAACTTTGAGCACGGAGCAGATTCGTAGAAGCGTGTCGATGGTGGGGTTGCGAAGATCGCGTTCAATCAGGCTGATAATGGATTGGGAAAGGCCGGCCTCTTGCGCCAGACGGGACATCGAAATGCCCTGCCGGATTCGCTCTGCTCGCAAACTGGCGGCGAGCTGGCAACTCGTCGCCTCACGAAATTGGTTTGAACGCACTCTCAAGGCTAACATGAGAAAATAGAAAAATGATAATGACAAAAGTCATTCTTTACGCATAATCCGTTCGGGCCGTTGCATTGCAAACCGCAATGCGCATACCTCTTACCTCGCAGAATCTGTTCCAATCACAACGCGGTGGCGCTTTTTCACGGGTTGACAAAATGACTTTAGTCAACTTGTCCGGCGGGCGGCCTTTGTGTTTTAAAAAAAGAGGAATGGTCACCGGATAGCCGGACCAGCGCGAATCCAGGGGCGCTTTTATACCCCTCACTCGTGGCAATGACGCGGGTTTTCAGGCGGGTGTCCGGGTGTCCGTTCCACTTAAGTTGTGATTCCCGAAATGGAGCCAAAAGCAACCCCGGGCGGGGAGGAGAAATCGCCATTTGCAATGGTGATTATTTACGACTCCACCCGGGCATTTGGGCGGGGCAAGGCTTTGCAGGAGGGTTTGGCCAGGGGCAGCTTGAGCGGGGTGGAGATGGAATGCGGCAGTTGGAGCCTGGAGTGGTTGAAGGACGCGCAACAGCGGGAAAAGGCCGTCATCCGCCTGGCTGCGGCGGACATGGTGGTGGTTTCCTTGACGGGTCCGTTTTTTTCCACCTCCCACGCCCCGCAAATGCTTCTGGGCTTGGCGGGACGAAAGACCCCCATGGCAATGGTGGCATTGATCGGGGAAAGGGCGGCTTCCTATCCCGAGTCTCGGGCGCTGGCGTCGTCCTTGAATCAAATCGCCGTCGCGACAGGGGCCACTTTTTTTTGCGCTGGTTGGGAAAATACGGAGTGCCCGTCCGGCCACCCGCCCCGGGTCGCGGAAAACCGGCCTGCCGCGCGTTAAGATGGCGAGCCTTCCGCCGACTGAAAGGCGCGGGCGAACGGCGCCGTTTTATTTCGCCGGCGCGGTAGTCGCGGTCGCCGAGACCGCGGCCTTCTCCGCTTTCTGCAAATAATCCGGATTGGGAATGCCCGGGAAAAATTTGTGCGCGAGGCCGAAATACCAAACGGCGAATAACACCACCACCAGGACGCCAGCCGCGATGAGTTGTTTGCCCGGGTCGTTGCTTTCCGCGTAGGGGTCCACCAAGTCGCGCTGCGAGTTCGGCGGCAGCTTGGCAACCTTCGTCAACGATCCGCCGAACGGAATGTTCAGCTTCACCTTCGAGTTCACCGCCCAGCCATTCGCGTCAAGGAGAGGCCCGAGATTTCGTTTCCGGAGCTTGAGCGCCGCCATGACCATCGACGGCAACGAGACGGCGAGCACCAAGGCCGCCACCACAAACGGCCATTTCCACCAGGCCATGCCCAGCAACGGCGCCGCGATGGTGCTGATCGCGCTGACCACGCCGGTGGTGACAATGCCCAGGGCCGCGAGCACGCCGGCATCCACTTTTTTGGGCGCCGCGGGCGGGGCAGGCGCGGTCAGGGAGACCGCCGCGTTGGCCGTGACGGCCTGGTCGCGGGCCGACGCGAACTTTTCAATTTGGTCCTCCACCATCCGGCCGATCCGTTTATAGGGGGACCAAAACGCCTGCCGGATGCTGATGGGATGCTCGACCAGTTTGGAGATGGTGGCCTCCCATTCGTTGCCCTGGCGGTCATAGAACAGGCCATTGCGCCCGGCGAGCAAATCATCCGAGTCCCCGTCGGTGAACGCGGCGGCAATGACGATTTTTTCGCCGGTGGATTTCCTCGTGCAATCGCAATAGGCGAGGTACGTCCGGGCCAGATTGGCCAGCGAGCCGTGCCGGGCGGGGTCGTTCACCCGCACGCACAACTCGCAACTCCGTCCATCAAGATAGAGCGTGCCCGCCTGAAAAATGGCCCAGCGGCGGCTGTCGTAAAAATCGGTGAAGGAGACGAAATTGTTCAGCAATTGGGCGAGGTCGCGGTGATAACGAATGAGTCGCTCCACATCCACGATTCCGTTCGCCTCGGCTTCCAGGCCTTTGTCCTCGGCGATCAATGTCGTGATCGTGGCGCGCGCGCCGCCTGCCAAAATTTCACGGACGCGTGCCAGGCCGAGCTTCTCGACAGGCGCGCCCGCCTTGGCGGCCAGCCACGCCTCGTACGGGGCGAATTTCGCGAGGAGCGCCTGCCAGTCGCTTTCGGTCAGCGTGGTCTTGTCCGCGCCCCACACCGGCGTCACCGCGTCCGCGTGCAGTTTGGCCAAGGCGGCCGCCCACGCGGGGTTGACCTTTTCCAGCAAGGGCAAAGGCTTGCTCGCCTCGACGTGTGAGAGGGGAAAGTCAGCCGCTTCCTTGCCGTCGGCGGAGAACTCCTTTTGGCCAAGCGGTATTAACTCGGACTCGACACGATTCAATGGCGTGACCGCCCGGGAATCAAAGGCCGCGAAGCGGCAGCGAACGAAGTAATCATCCACTTTGCGGCGGACCGCCTGAATGGCCGCGTATGCGGGACCGGTGGCGTCGGCCAAAAACAAGGTCGTTGCCGCCGTGTCCCCGGCTTTTTTCCACCAGTCGGAGAAGGCCTGCGCCTCGGTGAAAAATTGGTCGACCCGCGCCTGGCCGACGCCGGGACGACCGCAGCGGTCCGGCTCGCCGCCCAGGCAGGCCACGGTGTCCGCGATCACCGCCCTCGTCCCGTCGTCTGGCGCGGATTCGGGCGGCACCACGCCGTCCCCGTTGAATTTGGTCTGCGCAAAAATCTTGCTGGTGTCGGCGGTGTCCTCGAGGGTGATTTCCCTCGCGTCGGGCTTGCCCAGGTTGCGGAGAATCTGCCGGGCGGCGGCCAGGATGGCCTTGCCTTCGGGTGTGGCCTCATTGATCGCGGCCAGGGGCAGCGAGGGAGCGCCCGCAAAAATGCCGCCGGGATCTTTGAGCCGCGCGAGGGTCCATTTCACCGCCGACCGTATCTCCTGCACGCCCACGCGGGCGTCTTTGTCGGTGTCGAGCAACTCGAGCGTGCGCGTGTCGAACTCCAGCCCGCGTGTGGGGCAGCTCAACGCCACCCAGAGCTTGGGATCAAGGTCGTCGAGCGCCCGCAGGTCCGCGGCGGTTTCCAACCGCACCTGGTCGGTTCCACCGGCCCGGAAAAATTTCCAAATGTGGCTGTGATTGGCGAGGTTCAGCAGCATAAACGCGGAGTGACCATGACCGGTTTCCGGGCAAATCGCAATGCGGTTCTCGCAAAGACGAAATGGCGAAGACCCGATTACGAATGACGAGAGAAACACCCACCTGGAA
>CAZMLP010000110.1:0-1743 GCA_964566745.1 uncultured Verrucomicrobiota bacterium
AATGAAATCGTAATCCACTCCATTCTCCGCCGTACCGCTTACTGTTACATTCACTGGCAAGCGAAAGTTCAATGGCTCCGGCAAGGCCAGCGAGAAACCACCCTCCTCGCCCGACTCCGAGGCGAACAAGGTGGCGCTCACAGACACCGCGATGGGGGATGGCGGCAGGGTGGATTGGATAATGGCATCCTTGCTGGCGGCCATAACGACAGACCCGCGTTGCGCGATTCCACCGCCCAGACTGGCGAGCGAATACCAATGGCCCAAATCGAACGAAGCCCAAGTGAGATCGCTGAAGTATCCCGTTAGAAACCAGCCGTTGATGAACTGCGCTTTGTTCAACGGACTATAAGTCACGGTGGAGCCGGCGGCCGGCTTGCCGCCCAGATCAATTGGTTGCCAGTCGATTCCGTTGGCCGAGATGAGATACGGGCCATACCAGCGCGTCGCGAGAAATGCGCCGTTCCCGTAGGCCACACCAGCCAGCGCATTCCCGGGGCCCCCCTCACGTTTGGTCCAATGGATGCCGTCCGGCGAGGTGACGATTAATGCGCTCGTTTTTTCAGGAGTTCCACCCACAGCGACGAATAGTCCATTCGCGTAAATAACTTGGCTCAGATCATCCTTGCCCGTTCCGATGGTGGCCGAAGTCCAATTCGCGCCATCCGTTGAGGTGACCACTGCGCCATTAAAGCCCACCGCCACTCGGAGGCCATTGCCGATGGCAATGGAAGTCAATGTGTGCTCAAAATGGCCGGGTGACACGGGCGTCCAAGTCACGCCATCGGGAGAACCAACAATGACCCCTTGGCTGGCATGCCCCCCCGGAAAGGCCGTCAAAGCCCCCGCGGCGAGAAATTCTTTTCCGTCGTGGATCGCGTCCCAAATATGCCATTGCTGGTCAGGCAAGGTCGCAGTCCATTGGAGCCCATCCGTCGAGCTGTAAAATAAAGGAGCGTCTAACAACAGACCGGTGATTTGGGGATCGGGATAAATATTGTAACCAAAGGCAAGCCATTGGTTCGGAGCGGCCACCAAGGCAATCAAATGATTGGTGGAACCCGGGGGCCGAAAGACCTCGTGCCATGATCCGAAAGGATCGACGTTATTTTGGGCAGAAAGGGAGTGAAACCCGATCTGGCATAATCCCGTCAATAAAATGAAAAGTTTAAGCTGTTTCATACCTTTTCCAGCCCATAACAGACCATTAAAAAAACCATGGACGCCGCCGTTTCGCCCAAAACCGCGCGCCGATGAGGCGTGACGAGCGAGCACATCCTTTATGGATCTGGGAGCGAGGAACAACGAGGTCGCCGCCCGGTTTTCGGCGAAACCCTCGGGGCTGAAGCCCTTTTGTTTTTGGGCTTTGTCGCTCCTCCGGCACAGCTCGCTACGGGTATGTCTTGGCGTTGCTCCGCCCCAAACCAAAATTTCTTCCAGCGGCGGCATCCAGGGCTTTTAAAGGGCTGCTAACAAATGGCGCTAGACCCGCGTTACGGAGTCCCACGACGTGATCCTCAGCGCAAAGCGCCCGTGACTTCTTTCTTACGCCCACATTCCCTGTCTGAGCCTTGGCTGACTCTTGGTAAAAGCAAGCAAAAGCAATGCCGTTCACCAGAGATTGGGCCAATAACCTGGCTCACCATTTGCTTTTGTGTTTTCTTCGACTCCTTCCAGCCGGCAAAAACTTCTTTTCAGCCACGCGTGATTCCCGTTTGATGCCCGGACGATTGGCAACCCGGA
>CAZMLP010000111.1:0-6191 GCA_964566745.1 uncultured Verrucomicrobiota bacterium
CAGCGCGTCGAGGCGAAGCTGGTAATTGGCGTCCGTCGGTGCCGGCACCGCGCGGCAATTGGCCATCGTGCTGGCCATCTCATGATTGAAATAATAGGGCGTCGGCAGGATGAACTCGTCACCGGGGTCGGCAATGGCCAATAGCGCGTTCATGAACGCCAGGTTCCCGCCCGCTGTGACGAGCAGCGCGTTTTCCGGCCCGATGATAATCCCGTTCTCACGAGCGAGCTTTACGCCGAGCGCCTCAAGCAGCGGCGGGATGCCCACGACCGGCTTGTATTTGTGGTTCTCCGGATCGGAGAGGAAACGCGGCAGTTGCTCGAGCGCCTCCGGCGGCGGCCCGTAACCGACCACACCTTGTCCCAGTGAGATTGTCCCCGGATGCTGCCGAATCAAATCCGCCACGACGGGAATGACCGGAGTCTGAACCGCCGCGAGGCGCTCGGAGCATTGCTGAAAAGGCTCCTTCATGCTGGCCGTTGGATCCGATCCCGGCTTCCTCTCACTTGGATTTCGGGGATGCTGCCGGGGCGTTTGATTGGGCCTGCGGATTCCAGCGGATTTGAAATTGGGTGATCAACTGGCGGGCGGCGTCGTTTGTGTTGGCCAGTTGCAACAGATCAAGGGTGAAATCATGCAAGCGTGGCTCCAGTTGGCCGCGCAGAACGCGCACATTGGGCAGCAACTGGCTCGCGGAGGCGCGCGCCTTTTGCAACTCGGAGCGAGTCTGGAAAAAGCCGATCGTTTGGTAAAAATTCGCGATGAACAGGGCGGAGAACACCACGAGGCAGCTCCAAAAGGGGCTGTGGCGGGCTTGCGGCCCGGCGGGAAGATGCTCGGAATCCATGGCCTCCTTATTTTTTGCCAGCCGGCTCGGGCATGAAAAACTTGTGCTGGACGAGCAACTTGCGGATTGCCGGATCGGGTGATTTCGACGCCGCGTCCACGAGGTTGTTTAACGTCTCCTTCATGTTCTGCACCCGGTTCGCCTCGTTTTGCACCCCCTGCAACTCGCGGGCCAGCTTGGCGTTCCATTGCGCCAGGACAAAATTGAGCAGGATGATCGTGGCGCACAGCCCGCCCACCACGTTGAGGGTCCAATGTTCGGCGCGGGTCATAAGTCGGTTCGGGCCCAGTGGCGTGAAGACAAGCAACGCTGCATCGGTCCATGCTAGACGACAATCGCCGCCGCTTCAATCATATCCCCAAACGTCCCGGCGGCTAAATCACCGTGTTGTGCGGGATTACGCCGTTTTTCGGGATCACCACAATGCCGTCCCGAATGTAGTAGAGCGGATGGTCCACGTTCTCCGGTTTGCCCGCGGGCGAGATCACACAGTTGTCCCCGATGCGCGCGTTCTTGTCCACGATCGTGTTCTCGATGCGTGTGTTGAAACCGACGCCAATGCGCGGCCGGCCAGCGGCCTGGTTTGCCCGGATCGACTCGTCGGACTCGAAATAATCCGAGCCCAGCAGGATCGTTCGGTTCAGGAAGCAGCCTTCCGAAACCATGCTGCGGACGCCGATGATGCTCTGCACGATCCGCGCGCGATTGATGATGCAACCATCCGACACCACCGCGTGGTCGATGGCCGCGCCGTTGATCTTCGAGGCCGGCAGGTAGCGCGGGCGGGTGAAGATGGGCGCGGTCATGTCGAAGAAATTGAACCGCGGCAGATCGGAACTCACATCCAGATTCGCCTCGAAAAACGAGCGAATGGTTCCGATGTCCTCCCAATATCCCTGGAAAACATAAGAGAAAACCCGGTGGGTCTTGATCGCGCCGGGGATGATGTGCTTGCCGAAGTCCGTTAGGTCGTTGTCCAGCAGCTTGAGCACGACATCGCGGTTGAACACATAAATGCCCATTGACGCCAGGAAAAGCTCCTCGTCGCTCTGAATGCCCAGTTTGCCGTAATTGGCGCGGTCGATGTGCAACGTGTCCAGCAGCGCGTCCTCCTTGGGTTTCTCGACGAAGTGGGTGATTCGCTGGTCATTGTCCATGTGCATGATGCCCAGCGAGCGGGCGGCCTCGCGCGGCATCGGGATCGTGGCAATGGTCAACTCGGCGTTGGTCTCGATGTGCTGGGCGACGACGGCCCGGAAATCCATCCGGTAAAGCTGGTCGCCGCTCAGAATGAGCAGGTACTTGAAATTGTGGTTGAGGAAATGCCCGAGGTTTTTGCGCACCGCGTCGGCGGTTCCTTGATACCAGCTCGTGCTGGAAAAGGTCTGCTCGGCGGCGAGAATCTCCACAAAGCCGCCGGAGAAATGGTCAAACTTGTAGGATTGCGAAATGTGCCGGTGCAACGACGCGGAATTGAACTGCGTCAGCACGTAAATCCGCTTCAAGTCGGAGTTGATGCAGTTCGAGATCGGTATGTCCACGAGCCGGTACTTGCCCGCGAGCGGAACGGCGGGTTTGGAACGGTCTCGCGTCAGGGGAAACAGGCGTGTGCCCTGTCCTCCTCCCATAATGACCGGCAGGACGTCATGTCCATCGACGACCGCGTGTTTATTGTCATGCGGCATACGTAATCTTTCTGTGGGCTGTGCCGTTCGTGATATAACCGCCTTGTGCCTCCGCTGCAACAGCATTCAGCCTTGCGTTTCACCCGATGTGAGGCACTTTGTTCCCCATTATGTGTGGCATTGTAGGTTACGTGGGCAAACGCCAGGCGGTCCCGATCATTGTGGAGGGATTGCGGCGCTTGGAATACCGGGGCTATGACAGCGCCGGCCTTTCCATTCTGGTGGACGGTAACTTCCAAACCCGCAAGAAAAAGGGCAAAATTGACGAGGGTCTGGCCCGTTTGCTCCAAGAACGCCCCACCGATGGCATTACTGGCGTGGGCCACACCCGCTGGGCCACTCACGGCCCGCCCACCGACGAGAATTCCCACCCCCATTTTGACCAGTCAGGCCGCATTTGTGTCGTTCACAATGGCGTGATCGAGAACTACGACCGCCTGAAGGAGCGCCTGCTCCACGCCGGCCACCAGTTTCACTCCACCACGGACACCGAGGTGCTTGCGCATCTAATCGGCGACCACTATGCCAAACTCCAGGCCGCCGGGGCGGGCGCGGCGGATGATGTGCATCCCCTCGCGCGCGCCGTGATGAACGCCCTCAAGGAGGTGCAAGGCACCTACGGCATCGGGGTCCTTTGCGCGGATCATCCTGGCGTGATCATCGGCGCCCGGCGCGGCTCGCCCTTGATCATCGGCGTGGGCGACGGCGAGAATTTTCTCTCCAGCGACGCGAACGCCATCGTTTCCCATACGCGGCAGGTGGTTTATCTGAACGATTACAACGTCGCGACCGTCACCCCCGGCGACTTTAAGGTGACGAATCTCGATGCCCTCCGCGCCGATTTCAGCATCAGCAAAGTGGAATACCAGGCGGATGCCGCCGACAAGGGCGAGTTCGCGCACTACATGATCAAGGAGATCTTCGAGCAGCCCCGCACCGTCGAGAACGCGTTTCGCGGGCGCATTGACCTCGAGGAGGCCACGGCGCGCTTTGGGGGTTTGAACATGACCACCGCCGAGCTCCGCGCGGTCGATCAAATCGTGATCGTCGCCTGCGGCACAAGCTGGCACGCCGCGCTGGTGGGCGAGTATCTGTTCGAGGAGATTGCGCAAATCCCCGTCGAGATCGAGTACGCCAGCGAGTTTCGCTACCGGAACGCGCCCATCGAGAAACACACGCTGGTGCTGGCCATCACGCAGTCCGGCGAGACGGCGGACACATTGGCCGGCTTGCGCGAGTCCAAACGGCGCGGCCACAAGGTGCTCTCCATTTGCAACGTCGTCGGCAGCACCATCGCGCGCGAGTCGGACGGCGGTGTATATTTGCATGCGGGCCCCGAGATCGGCGTCGCCTCCACCAAGGCGTTCACCTCCCAAGTGACCGTGCTGCTGTTGCTCGCCCTGCTCATGGGCCGCACGCGAATGCTCTCCTCGCGGCGTGGCGTGGCCATCCTTCGCGCGCTCGAGGCCATTCCGGAGCAGATCGAGTCCATTCTCGAGCAAGCACCGCAAATCAAGCGCATTGCCAAGAAATACGCGAGCGCCGAGGACTTCTTCTTTCTCGGCCGCCAATATTCCTTCCCGGTCGCGTTAGAGGGCGCCCTGAAGCTCAAGGAGATTTCCTACATCCACGCGGAGGGTTATCCGGCGGCGGAAATGAAGCACGGCCCCATCGCCATGATCGACGAGAAGACGCCGACCGTCTTCTTGATTCCCTCGGACGGCCTCTACGAGAAGACCGCCAGCAACCTGCAGGAAATCAAGGCGCGCAAGGGGCCGATCATCGCCGTCGCCACCGAGGGCAACACCGAGATCGCGAAGCAGGTGGACGAGGTCATTTACGTGCCGGACACCATCGAGCCGCTGTTCCCGCTGCTCGGCGTGGTGCCGTTGCAACTGCTCTCCTATTACATCGCCGTCGAGCGCGGCTGCGACGTGGACAAACCGCGCAACCTCGCCAAGAGCGTCACGGTGGAATAACGGGGGTGGACGCGCCACGAGGTAGGGACGCCGCGCTGCGGCGTCCGTGCTTTATGGTAAAGACAACCGGCCGAAAGCCCCGTCGCCAGCTCTCGATTTAACTCACCGTCTTGCGTGGTGGGAACGTCAGCGCGAAGTGTCTCGTTTCGAATGTTGTTTTGTTTTCCCGCTGTCGCGTCGTGGGATGCCGGGATTTTTGAAAATCGCTTCGGGCCGCCGTCCCTCCGGGTTCACTGTAATCTCCGATTCGCGTTTTGGAGGATTCCTACTCGCACATTCTTTTCTTACCACGTCACACATTGACGGACTTTTGAATCTTGTCATACTCTTTGAAATGGACACGACCGTCAAAACCGATTCCGTCCGGTTCACGACCAAAGGGCAGGTGGTGATTCCCGCCTGGTTGCGAAAACAATTTCAAATCGAGAATGGCACGAAGGCCGTGGTGCAGGCCACGCCAGAGGGGATTCTGTTGAAACCGGTGACAGCGGCTTCGATTCGACGCCTGCGCGGGATTCTCAAACGCAAACCGGGCGACAAGCCCTTCGCCGAGGAGTGGGCGGAGCACAAACGCGAGGAAAGAGAACTGGAGGATAGATATGCCCGCGACACAGGTTCTTGATAGCCACGCGCTGCTCAAGCTGCTTCGCGACGAGCCGGGGGCCGAGGCGGTCGCGCAAATCCTTGAGAAGGCGGGAATGCGTGATCATCCGGTTCACATGACCGAGGTGAACTACGCCGAGGTGCAATACATGATTCGCCGCAAGGATGGCGATGCCGCCTGGCAAAAGATCGCCAGCGAACTTATCGCAGCCCCAATTCAGTTTCACCCTGCCGACCGTGCCCTGGCCGACATCGCAGCCGATTTCAAATCACGCTTCAAAATCAGTCTGGCCGACGCCTTTGCCGCCGCGCTGGGAAAGGAAAGAAATGCCGAGCTAGTCACCGGGGACCCCGAGTTCAAGCCGCTCGAAAAAGAAATCAAAATTCACTGGCTGAAAGGTTGAGGTGATGCCGGACAAGGACCGGTTACACTTTAGAGAAAATTAAATAATTATGTGGCCGCGCGCCGACGGCGTGGGTTCCGCGGAAACATAGCCAGTCAGGCGCCAGGTGGGGACGGCTCGCTGAGCCGTCCGGGCAAATCTTGGGCCACAGACAAAATCTTTCGGCGGCGCCGTTGGCAAATCTTGCTGCTCGGACGTTCCCGGACCGGTCGGCGACCGGTCCCTACCAAAAATGGCCGCAGATTTAATTAACTCGCTCGAGTTCTTAGCATCAAGGATTCCGTTGCGGCCAGCGAGTGCCCGGCAGTTTTCCTCTTCCGGCCAGCCAATGGCCGGCTGCTCCTCCCAACAACGCCGAACCGAAGATTGCAAACCCAAAGACTCGGACGAGAGTGCCTTCTGCAATTGCGAGGGACAGAAACGCGGTGAAAATCCCGGCGAGGAACGGCCCCAAAAAAGTAAATCCGACCACCCAGGCAATTCTGGCCAGTATTACGGAAAGAATTTGCATACAAAAGCTGAGCCGTTGGTTCCGGGTGTCACGCCACCGCCGCTTCCCAGCCCAATTTCGGCGCCGAGTAAATCGAGACAAACACCGCGTCCGCGCCGCTCTCATTGATCGCGCCATGCACCTGGCCTGGCTCCGCCACGTCCACCTGTCCGGCGCGGATCA
>CAZMLP010000112.1:0-2703 GCA_964566745.1 uncultured Verrucomicrobiota bacterium
CAATGGTGTTCGAGCCAATAAAACCGACAAAAAGCTCGGCATCGGCATCGCCGGCGCCGTTGAGATTGGAGATTTTTGTCAAATCATCGACCGAGCTGCCGTCATGCGTCCGCACTTGGGCGGTTAAGGTTTGTCCCCCCAGCAGCAGCAGCGCCAGGACCCGAAGCAGTTTGGTCGATAAATTCATGAGTCAGCAGTTTCAACCCGTGTTTATCCGCAAATCTCTTGCCAAGCCGGCGGCGCGGTCGGAAGCAATTCTGCCCGCAAATTTTCGCCAGCGGATGCGCCAACGTATTGACGCCCCATCGCATCGTCAAGGTTCGGTTTCCGACCGTGCCGCCATGCGCGTCGGGACGCGGCTTGACCCGGCGCGCCATGGCCGGAAATAGTGCGCTGTCATGACGCGCAACACCTTGGAAGTCCTCTTCACGCCAGCCGAGTTTGCCGCCTTGGCGGCGCGGCGACCGGACCGTGCAACCTGCGTGGTGTTCGACATTTTGCGCGCGACCAGCACGATGGTGATGGCCCTGGCCAACGGCGCGGAGTCGATCCTGCCGGTGGTGGACATTCCCCAGGCGCTGGCGGCACGGGCGCAAAACTCCGGGGCGCTGCTCGCAGGCGAGCGGGAGGGCTTGCGCATCACCGCGGCCCGGACGGGTGGCGTGGATTTCGATCTCGGCAATTCCCCCCGCGAGTTCACCCCGCAGGTGGTGCGTGAACGAACGCTTATCATGACCACCACCAACGGCACCCGCGCGCTCCAGGCCTGCGCGGCGGCGCGGAACGTTTACCCGGCATCGTTCCTAAATTTGGCCGCGACGGCCCGGCGCTTACGGACGGCAAGGCCGGACGAGCTGATCCTGGTTTGCAGCGGAACCGGCGAGCAGGCGGCGCTGGAGGACACATTGGCCGCCGGGGCGTTGTGCGACTTGGTATGGGATGATTTCACCGATGCCAGCGACTCGGCCCGCATGGCGCGAGATATTTACCGGGCGCATGAGCGTGACCTAACCGGGGCGATGGGCCAAGCGCGCAACGGGCGGCGTTTGCTGGGCATTCCAGACCTCGCGCCGGACGTGGCATTCTGCCTCCAACGCGACACCGTGGATCTGGTCGCGACGATGGACCGCGACGGTCGCGTGAAAGTCCTACGCTGAATCCGGGCTGGCAACCGCGCCGCGAATGCGCCGCCAGATCAGCAGAAATCCGGGAGCGAACTCATGTGGTTTCTCTCTCGTCCATTTATCGAGCTTTTCCAGGCTGAACCAGCCGCCGGTGTCGATCTCGTCCGGGTGCAGAACAAAAGGCCCCTCGGATTGGCCACGGTACACCCAAACAAACTCCTGGCCGGTCTCGGGACAGGCATCGACTTTAAAGAGTCGGGGCGGGGCAGCGGTGATCACCAAGCCAATCTCTTCGCGCAATTCCCGGACCGCACAGGCGTCGTAATCTTCACCAGTGTCGAGATGTCCCGAGGCCGAGGAGTCCCATGTGCCGGGCGAGCAATCCTTTTTCATGGAGCGCTTCTGGAGAAACAACTCGCCGCGCGCGTTATACACCAGCACATGCACGGCGCGGTGCTTTAGACCCAGCCGGTGCACCTCGCTTCGGGGACGCTGGCCAATCACCACGTCCCGGTCATCCACCACGTCAAAAATTTCTTCGCTCATGCCACGGCAATTTACTATCGCCGCGTTACGATGAGGAAAACCGGGAGGATTTGCAAAAGCTCCTTTCGACCGGCCCTTTCACGGTTTTGCGCCTGCAACGCCTTGGGTATGGAACTGGTAAACCACCGGCTCCAGAGGAACCCCGGCGGCACTTCGGAAATTCTTGTGTGAAACGCTGTTCAATCCCGTGCGGTATTCGGAGCCGGGCTTCAAATCCACCGGCAGGACACAGGTTTTCCCATCGTCGATCCAAAAAGGGCGTTTCCCCTCGGGAATCTGCGGGAACAATGGGCCGCTGCCGGTCCACGAGAATCCCCCGGCCATGGGCATGTTGAAGGTGACCCGCAACTCTTTCGTGCCCGGATCAACATCCTTTGCCCCGTTCGGCGGGTTCATCACCACTATTTCCGGGCGCCTCGCCTTCGCCTTCACTTCCTCGCTCGCGCCTTGGGTCACGAAGTAAAAAGAGACCGGCACGGAAGGAATGCCCTCCGCGCTGCGGAAATTTTGATAGCTTTGGGAGTTAATTCCCACCCGGTAGTAATGCCCGGCCTCCAGCTTCACCGGCAGGACGCAAGTCCGCTTGTCGCGCCACCGCGCCTTCTCGCCCTCGCGCCCCGGAAACTCCGGTCCGCCTCCCGTCCATGAAAATCCCCCTCTCATGTCAGTGTCAAAAGTCACCGAAATTTCCGTCAAGCCCGGATCGACCTCCATGGCGCCGATGGCGGGAGTGGTGGCGATGATGCGCGGGACTTTGCCCGTCGTGCCGGTGCCGGTCTTTTCTTTTTCCCCTTGCGGAGTCTGCGCCTCGGTCAGGGTGAGCAGCGCGAGTCCGGCAATCAAAGCTGCCGCCAGGAGGGACCACGGTTTGGATGGTTTGAATTTCAGAATCATTTGAATCCTCCGTTTGATTTGGTTTTTGGCTTTAGCGACCCCCCCAAGGCCCATGCCCGCGCCCACACTCGGGAAAGGATTTTGCCGCCACCTTCAGTCTAGTCATCCGCGGGCGATAAAATCCATCCGAATTGGCGGG
>CAZMLP010000113.1:0-8418 GCA_964566745.1 uncultured Verrucomicrobiota bacterium
CGCGGCCCGAGAATACATCCACCCAGCGCTTCTCGTCCTCGTAACGCAGCTTCACCAGATCGAACACGCGAATCACGTTGTTCCAGTCCGCGTTTCCGATCAGGCGCTCGTCACCATAAATCATCTCCTGCCTCCCGGCCTTCAACGTGATCGGAAATTCCTTCGCGTTGCCGATCACCACGTAACCTTGGTTCAGGTCGAGGATGTCTGTGGCCGGGTTGTTGGGCGTTTTGTCCCAGGACATGACGCTGCTGACCCCCTCCACATAAGCCCCGAACCAGTCACTCTTGTAACCGACGTGCAATTTCTCCCGTAAAAGGAGAAAATCATTGTTGTTGTCCACCCCCTTGCTCTGGAAATCCCGGTTCGGAAAGGCGGGCGAGCCGCCCTCGAAATCCTCGTAACGCAACCGGACCTGGCCGCCGATGTCCCACGCCTTCATGTCCGGGGATTGCTCGCGCAGATAATCGTTCAACAAGCCGGCGCTCGGCGGCGGCGGGGTGCCGGGCGGCGCCGTGATCATCGGCTGGCGCGGCGCCTGGCCGTAAACGGTGGAGATTGCGGAAAGAACCAGCGCGGCGGTGGTCAAAGAAACTTGGAGGCGCTTCATAATATTCTTCACTGATGGGTCGCGACGGCAACCGGGCCATAAGTTAAAATTACCCAGCTCGGCGCGACAAGCCCGAATATCATCCGCCCCCCGGTCGTCTTGTGTCTGTTTGCGGAAAAAACAGTGCTCGACGCCATGCATGAATTCACTGCATGAATTGCATCCGCCTTTTGGATTTTTCCGCGAACCGGTCGCTTTCCTGAAGAGTTTATGGGCCTGATCACCTTTTTCCGGCAACGGTCCAAGTTTGTCTTGGCGGGCGTCGTCCTCATCTTGATCGCCGTGCTCGTGCCGGAATTGCCGTTCGAGCGCAAAGTCCGGGCCGGCCCGCCCCCCCAGGGGCTTGATCTTGCGCTCTTTGTGGAATTGAGTTGGCGGCGGTTTCTTCAAGTCGCCGGGGTGGCTTGCATCGTGATCGGCTGCTGGCGGGACTCGAACCGGGACGCGCAAGGAAACGACTCCTGAGCGCAACGCGCAGCGCAGTTGGATAGGGCATCTTTCATCCCTTGCGGGGCTCCTTTCTTCGCCCTCTTTTTTCCACCGTTCAAACGGCCGGTCTGGCGGCGAATCATCGGATAAGTCCCGCAGGAACGGCCAATCGTAGTGTGCCTTCAATCGTTTCCCCCCACTAAGGCGTTACCAAGGCCAACAATTCCCCCGCCAGCCTGTATTTCCGGCTTTTCTTGGCGGTGTCGGCAATCACCAAGAATCCTTGTCCGGTCCATTCGCTTAAGAGATTGCGGGCAGTGCGTTGCGAGACACCGAACAGCGCCTCCACATCGCGACTCGTAACGTGCTCGTTTCGCCGGAACAGCTCCAGCGCCTTGCGCAGCCGTGGATCGAGTTGGCGCAGCAGCCGTGATTGGTCTGGCTCCCCCGCTCCCGCCGCCGCTTGCGCCCGGCTTTTGACATTCTCAAAACTTTCCGCCATCCCGTCACAAAAATATTCCACCCACCTCGTGATGTCCGCCGCGGCCCGCCCTTCGTAATAGTTGTGCGAGGTCCCGACGGTCAATGCGTCGTAATAAGCGGCGAGGTTTCGCGCGTAATATTCTTCCAGTGAATAAAGCCCCTTAAGGTCATACGCGCCCAAATGGAGAGCCAGGGTCGTGAGCAACCGTGCCGTTCTGCCATTGCCGTCGTAATAGGGATGAATGGTGGCAAATTGATAATGCGCGATGCCCGCGCGAAGGGGACAGGGCAAGTTCTGCTTTTCGGCAACACGCAGCCAGGCGGTCAATTCCGACATCAGCACCGGGACATCCCCCGCCTCGGGCGGGAGATAGACAATACCCCGGCTGCGACTGTCGCGAATGACGTTCTGTCCGTCGCGATATGCGGAGGGTTTGACCTTGGACGCCCCCCCCGCCATCACGAGCGCGTGCAAGATTTGAATGTGTTGCTCGGTGATGGTACGCCCGGCGGCGGCAAACCGCTCCACTTTTTCCAAGGCGGCATAGTAACCCAGCACCTCCCTCTCGTCGCGCTCGCGACCGGGAAAATGCCCGTGACGCTCCACCACTCTCGACACCTGCTCTTGCGTAAGGCGATTTCCCTCGATCTGCGTTGAGTAATGGGTCGAGTAAAGCCGCGCCGTTTCGCGCAGAGCGGTGAGGACCGATGGTGTGATCGGCAAATGACGCACTGCCTCCCGCGCCGCCTCAATTCGCATCAAGGCGTTGGCAATCCGGGATGTGATGATGAAATTTGGCTCGAACGGCATGTTAAAGGTCGTTTCTCGGCAACCACGTTGCCGTTATTCTGCCGTTAAATTGCCGTTAAATTGCCGTTAAAACAAGGCAATAGAGCGGGCAAAATGTTTCCTTGCTGCGAATCAGTTCCTGTGGGTGAAATTCCCGTTTGGTTCGAATGCCGGTGACGAGTGGCCGGATGCCGGAACCCATCGCCAAAGGTTACCGCCAGTAAGTAATATTGGATTCGACGAATCATGAATGAGGAGTTAGAGTGAAGGTGTTGGAGGTGGACTGCTCTTTGAAAAAAATCTCGTCCCTTGCCATCAAATCTCGTTAACAGCCCGTAAAAAATCTCTGGCTGCCGCCGCTGAGAGGGATTTGGGATTTGGGCGCGGAGCAACGACGAGGCATATCCGCCAGCGATTTGCCGAGGGGGGGCGACAAAGCCCAAAGGCAAACACCTCAGTCCGGGGGGGCGCCCTATCGACTTTGCCACGCTGGCGCTGGTTGAAGTCACCGGGCTGAAATCAAGCCTCGCTACCTTCTTCGGCGTCTTGGTAATTCGCCAGCAACAAGTCTTTGGTTGGCAATGATTTGTGATAGCTCACACGAGTGGGTGACACAGTTCGATCAAACCAAATGTAGGTTGTGGTTCCGCTTTGGGACCTGCGCACACACCATGATCTCCAAACCCGTAGCCCGTTGCAAATCAAGCCCTCGCATTTTGAGATCATGGAAAGGCTCGGGAAGGTACCCGCGAACATTCCATCGTCCCATCGCCACCTGTGGGGCCTATAGATACTAGCTTCGCGACTGCGTGGCATGAGCCTTTATGGCCATCCCCAGAACCTCGTTGCGAAAGCGCGAATCACCCCGAAAACAAGGGGATTCAAGCCAAATCAAGGGTCCCGATCAGAGGGTATATTCCGATCAAGCATCCAGGCGGGAGCGAACCGCCTTGGCCAAAACGGAGGGGCCGTAAGGCTTCGCCAGGAAATTGAAGCCTTCGATCAATTCACAGCCTTGGCCCACCAGGTCCACACTGTAGCCGCTGCTGAAAATGACCTTCAGGCCGGGATTGGTCCCGCGCAGTTTTTCGACCAGTTGCCGGCCGGTCATGCCGTCCGGCATCACCATGTCAGTAAGGAGCAGATCGATCTTCCCCTTGTGCCCCTCCCATTGCTCGATGGCTTGCGGTCCGGTCGAGGCGAGAATCACCTGGTAGCCGGCGGCGGTGAGGCAAAGGTGGATCAAATGGCGGAGGGCTGGCTCGTCCTCCGCCACCAATATGGTTTCCCCGCGCCCGGTTTGGGCGGGTTTGACCGGCTGCTCCCGGTCCGCCCCGTTCACCGCGCGCTCCACCGCCGGCAAATAGATTTGGAACGCAGCCCCGGCATTCGGCCGGCTGGATACCTCGATCCAGCCCCGGTGCATTTCGACAATACCGTAAACGCTGGCCAATCCCAAACCGGTCCCCTTGCCCACTTCCTTGGTGGTGAAGAACGGCTCGAAGATGTGGCTCAATGTCGCCTCATCCATGCCCTGGCCGGTGTCCGTGACGGTGACCAGCACGAACCGGCCCTCGCGCGCCTGGGCGTTGCTCAAGTGGTTGCCGGACAGCGTCACCGCGCTCGTCTCCACGGTCAACCGCCCCCCGTCGGGCATTGCGTCCCGCGCGTTGACCGCGAGGTTGACAAGGATCTGCTCCATCATGCCGCGGTCCGCGTGGACGGCCGGCAAATGCGACCCGTAATTGCACACCAGCGAGACATCTTCCCCGAGAAGCCGCGTCAGCATGCGGGTGATCTGGGCAATGACCTCGTTCAAATCCAAATCCTGCAACTGGACTACTTGCTTGCGGCTAAAGGTCAGCAACTGCTTGGTCAGGTTGGCCGCCCGGGTGGTGGAGGCCTGGATTTCCTGGACCGAGTCAACGGCTTCCGGGGCAAGCGACGGCCCGAGCAGCAGAAGGTTGCAGTGGCCGAGGATGACGGTGAGAATGTTGTTGAAATCGTGCGCCACGCCGCCCGCAAGCCTCCCGATGCTCTCCATCTTCTGGGCTTGTCGCAGTTGCGTCTCCAAATTCACGCGCTCGGAAAGGTCCAGCACAAATGAGACGGCTTCCTGCCGGGTGTTGTCCAAAAAGGTCGCGCCAATCAGCACCGGAACGCGCGTCCCGTCCCGTTTGACCAGCTCTTTCTCATAAGCCTCGCAGTAGCCCGTCGCCTGCATCTCGGCGGCCGCGCGATCATCCGCCGCCGTGTGCTCCGGGGAAGTCAGATCGCGCCAGGCGCGTTTCCCGTCCATTAGCTCCACGACTGGATATCCGAGCAAATCCGCGAACCGCTGGTTGACCAGCGTGATGGTCCCGTCCGCCCGGGAAAAGGCCATGCCGATGAGCCGGGATTCCACCACGCTTCGAAACCGCGCCTCGTTCCGGGCTCTTTCCTCCTCGGTGCGGATGCGCTCCGTTATGTCTTGAAGAATGCCAATCGAGCCGGCCGGCTGGCCTTGCTCGTCCAGCACTTGGATCGCGCAATCGGAGACCCAGCGGGTTTCACCCGCGCGCGTGACAATGCGGGTGTCGTTCACCCAGCGCTTCAGTTTGCCGGAGCGGGCCGCGTGAACCGCCTCCTCAAACGACATTCCCGCCGCCTCGCCCCGCATGCGCACCTCGCGCACCAGGGAGTTCCAGAGGGCGGGAGTCATCTCGGCCGCCGTGTGGCCGGCGATTTCGCGGATATTCTCCCCCATGAAGGTAAAGGTGTTCGTGGCATAGTGGAGGCGGTAGGGCACCGCGTCCGCCACGGCGATCGCTTGCCGGTAAAGTTGCTCCGTCAGGCGCGTGGCGCGCTCGGCGCGCCGCTGCTCGGTCACATCCCGCGCGATGTTTTGCACGCCTGCCGGCTGGCCCTTCTCCAGCAAAAGCCGCAGGCTGACTTGCAGGTCCAAGAGCCGCCCGTCCTTGGCCCGCACCTTGAGGTCAAAAGTGCCGGGCACCGGCAGCTTGCCCTCCAGGAGATAACGCACCGGCTCGACAAACTCGGGCGGCACCAATTGCGCGAGGTTCATGGTGGCGGCCTCGGCCTCGGTGAAACCCAGCAGCCGTTCAGCGGCGTGGTTGAACGAGGTGAACCGCCCCTTCATGTCGTGCGTGTAAATGACGTCGCTCGCGTTCTCGACCAGGTCCTGATAGCGGGCTTGCAGCGCCACCCCGTGCTCCAGGCGGGCGCGAATCTCGGCCGTTTGCTCCGCCACCCGGCGGCGCAAGGCAAGCGTCCAAAACAGGCCCGCCAGACCCGCCGCCAGCACCAGCCCCAGCGTCGTTATCAGCCGGCGGGTGGTCCACCAGGAGGGAAGCGAAACCACTTCGATGTCCTTGCCCGACCGCGTCAGCAACGCGATGCCGCGGGAAACTCCCCAGTCATCGAAACCGACCGAGCAAACCCCGGTGACGCGCAGCACGGTGCCGGGCTGGTAATCCGGCGGCTCCTCCTGCCCGGCCTTCTTGGCCACTTGCACGCTGATGATTTCCTGGCCGGATTGCAGGGTCAAAATCACCTGCTTCTCGGTCCGCGTCCGGCGGTTAAAAACGCCCTCGGCGGTGATGATTTGGTCCTGGCAAACCAATCCGCCCTCCCGGCGCGCGGCCAAACAGGCCGCCAGGTCCCCGGGCGCCGGCAACGGGCCGGAGCCGGTTTTGCGCGCCACGGAGTTCTGCAAAACATGCGCTTGATGCTCAAGCGCGGGATACCCCGCCACCTCGACCACATCTCCCGCCGACAGGGCCAGTGGCGAGCGCAACCGGACGCGCAACCCGCCCGTCTCGTCTTGCAACACGAACTCCGACGCCGAGGCCGCGTGGGTCACCGTTCCCTTGACCAGCGTCCGGATAAAACCGGCGGCCGGAACCTTGAATTGGAAAACCTGGCCGATGGGCTGGAAGGACGAGGTGAAGGGGTCTCCCGACGCCACACTTTCCGCCAGAATGTCGGTCTGGCTGGGAATCATCAAATTAATGCCCAGGAACTGCCTGCTGTCCGAATAATGGGTGGCGCAGACGCCCCGCAAACGCACGCGCGCGTCCAAGAATCTCGCCAGCGGCGGATTGGCCTGGTCCTCCCGCAAAATACCCCAAAGGACACCGTTGCCCGAACGGATTTCAAGCGTGGTATGCCTGTCTCCCGGGACAATGTCCGACACCACCCCGGACACCTCCACCCATTGGCTGTCGTAGGAGCCGCCCAGCAGAGCCTCAAAACCAACGGTCAAGGGGCGGGGCCGTTCCCCCGTGCCCAGCACGCGGGCACGCGTGCTCTGCACAACCGGGGCGAAGGATCCCTCGCTGGAAAATCCTTCCACTTCCACCAAATCCCCCTCGCGCAGGGAAGGCGAGTTGGTCTGGAAATACACAAATATCCCGGCCGAGGAGTCCTGGATAAACAAAGCGTCCCAATAAGGATCGGCGTACGTGACAGTTCCCCGCAAACGGATGGGATATCCGTTGGTCGCCTTGCCGGGCGGAAGTTCACGAACCTCGGAGGCGAGGGTCAACAAGGGAAGAAAATCCTCGGGACGATATCCGTCCGCCCGGGCGGTTTTGACCGCCGCCAACCCCGGCGCGGAAACCCGCAAAATCGCGTCCTCCAGCAAGGTCACGGCTGTGGAGAGATTGCAAAAGCCTGCCACGTCCACCAGTTCGCCGGCGCGAACGACGCTCCGCTGCGGTGTGCCCACGCGCAACGAGCCGGTGGCATCCTGGATTACCAGCAAGCCGTCCCCCGTGGTTCCGCTCACCGTGCCGCGCACGCGCACCATGGCGCCGGCGTTGGTCCGCTGCGCGCGAAGCGACGCCACCGTCTCCAACGGCAGGCCAAACGGCGAAGGCGCCGGTGAATCCAAAGTGACAAAGGAGGCCGAGGGAACAAATACGGCTCCGGAGAGAATGTCTGGTCCGCGAACATCCAGTCCGCCGACGCCGCGCACCCCCACCACCGCGCCCGGTTTCAAGCCGGACTGGCTCGGAGGGGGGAAGTCGCCGGGCACCCAAAGCTTCAATCGCTGGCCGTCGGCGACAATTTCCAGCGCGGGGTTCAGGCTGCGAATTGTCCCATGCACTTCAATCCACTGGCCATCCTCCGCGCCGTCGGAGACATGCGCGACCGCCGGCCGGCGCGGCTCCGGCAGGGTGCCCGGCCCCAATTCCGAGACTTTTGCCTCGCCAATGAACGGAAGGCGGGACCCGGGCGCCACAGTGCCTTCCACCTTGACTCGCTGGCCAAACCGCACCGAGTCCCGGTCCTTGGCGACCGCCACAAAAATGCCGGCGGTGTCGTCCTGGACAAAAATCAGGCCCGCTTGCGGGTCGCTGTAGGTCACCACCGCCTCCAGTTGAATCGGGCGGCCTTTCACCACCTCGGCGGGCGTCAATTCGCGGACTTGCCGGGCGGAGGTCAGTGTTTCCGAGGCGGGGACTTGCGCCGCCAGCGGCAAAGCGGCCGCGCGTGCACAAAAGAGCGCAAGCAGCAGCCATTGGAAACCAGCCAAGGCGGAAGCGAGTCGGGAAAGACCGTCACGCCAGCGGGTTGGGCAAAGGGGACGGCGGCAATATACAACACCGCGCACGGAACTATTATCGGGCGTCCGGGTCACAAACCTAAATGATTAGTCCAAGACTTTCGGTGGAAAACTTGGTTGTGTCCGCCATCTTAGCGTCCAATCCGCTAGTGGCAATGTTGATAACGCGTTCACAATCAAGGGTTCCGATGGCAATGATAACTGGAAGTAATATGAGAAAAATCCCCCCGCTGGCAAGCGCAACTCGCCGCTTGCCGGTTGGCGATGAAACGCGTAACACCTTGCCCATGCGTTTCGCTCGCCAGGCCAGGTACTCGCTCTGCCTCGCGCTGGGAATGGTGGTTTTCATCGGCCAAGGGATGATTGCCGCCGCGGAGACGCCGCGCATGACGTTCGAATCCGACCCACGCGCCCGGTTTCAATTCAGCGGTCCTGTCGGCGACCGCGTCCAAGCCAACGAGCAAAACTGGCTTCTGCGCGCTCCTCAAGCCAACCCCGGCATGCTGGAAATGTTTCGTGTCCGGGACCGCCAACCCG
>CAZMLP010000114.1:0-3405 GCA_964566745.1 uncultured Verrucomicrobiota bacterium
GAACGCCGACCCAAATACAACGCCTTTGGCATGGCAACCGCTGACTTTCGGCGGAGTGGCCCGCTTTGCCTCGACGCCATCGCGGCGGCTGGCGCTGGTTCAACTGGTCGTCGCGCTGGTCGTGGCCGGCTCCGTGATTTGGCTGGCGGCAACCTGCTGGTGCCCGGTGATCCAGGAGGCGATTCTGCACAGCCCCCCCGGAAGCGAGATTCGCGAGGGAGTGCTCTCGTGGAAAGGCGACGCTCCCCAGACGCTGGCGGAAAATCATTTCCTCGCCGTCGCGGTCGATCCGGGACAAACCGGCCTGTTGGGGCAGGCTTCCGATTTGCAAATCGCGTTCGGGGAAAGGAATTTGCGGCTTCGCTCCTTGTTCGGTTACCTCCCGGTGGTTTATTCCCCGGCGGGTCTTTTTTCCCTGGAGCGCGACACGCTCGGGCCGTGGTGGGGCGCCTGGCAGCCAGCCCTGCTGGTGCTCCTCGGCGTCTCCGTCATCTTAGTTCTCCTCGTGTCCTGGGCAATCCTGGCCGCGCTCTATGCCGCGCCGCTCAAATTGATTGCCTTTTTCGCGGACCGGAAAGTCACTTGGGAGGGATGCCTTCTCCTGGCTGCGGCGGCCCTGTTGCCGGCCGCGTTGCTGATGGCCGTCGCCATCGTCCTCTATGGTTGCCAGCGCATCAATCTCAGCGGCCTGATTTTCGCCTGGGGTATTCACATCGTGGTGGGTGTCCTTTACGCGCTGGTGGCTGTCTGGTTCCTGCCGCGCCTTGGCCGCGCCCGGCCAGCGACCGCCAATCCCTTCCAGGATCCGGCGGCGGCAAAGCCTGTTCCCCCCTCCGACAATCCTTTCCGTCCACCGCCGGAAAAATCCTCCACAGCGCCGAAAAACCCCTTCGCCGAGCCCGGCAAAACCAGGGCCAACTCGGGTCACGACACCAAAACGTAACCTTATTGTAATACAGGCTCCGTTGTGGTTGACTAGACGGGCATGGTAACCAAGCCACGCGTGAATCCTCAGATATTAGTGGTGGACGACGAGCCGGATGCCGTTGAACTGGTCGAGTTCAACCTCAAAGCCTCTGGATACGACGTGGTAAGCGCGGCGGACGGCGCCGAGGCGTTGCGCAAAGCGCGCACATTTGTCCCGGATTTGATCTTGCTGGACGTCATGCTCCCGGAGCTCGACGGCTTGGAGGCGTGCAAAATTCTCCGGCGCGATCCGGCCACCGCCTCGATCCCGATCATCATGCTCACGGCCAAGGCCGCCGAGGTGGACCGCATTCTGGGATTGGAACTCGGCGCGGACGACTATGTCACCAAGCCCTTCAGCCCGCGCGAGCTGGTGTTGCGGGTGAAGAAGCTTCTCCACAAGCGCGAGACGCCGGCGGACAAGCCGGATCGCTACCAGGCGGGCGACCTCGTCATTGACATCCCCCGCCATCTTGTTTCCGTGAAGGGCAAGCGGATCGAGCTGACGGCCACGGAGTTCAAGCTCCTCGTCGTGCTCGCCGAGCGGCGCGGCCGGGTGCAATCCCGCGACCAGCTTTTGCGCGATGTCTGGCAGTACGACAATGTGATCGACACCCGCACGGTGGACACCCACATGCGCCGGTTGCGGGAAAAATTGGGCGGCGCCTCCCGTTATCTCGACACCGTGCGCGGCGTCGGCTATCGTTTCGTCGAGGATTAACAGGCCGTTAACCCCCTGGCCGGTTTTCCCGGTTCTCCTCGCGCGCTGAACGCCGCCCATGTGGCCTGCCCTATTCCTCCTTTCTTTGGTGGCGTTGTTTGTTTTGCACCGCCGCTGGTCGCGCGAACGGCTCGGCCTTGAGCGCGAGTTGCGCCTGCAAAAGGAGGCCAACGCCGGACTGGCCGAGCAGCAGCGCACCGCCCAGGCCCAGTCTCAAATCGAGCAGGAGGCATTGTTCAACAGCATGGTCGAGGGTGTCCTGCTCCTGGACGCGCAAGGCCGCGTCCGCCTCGTAAATCGCGCCCTGCTCGGGCTCTTCGAGGTGGACCGGGATGTCCACGGCAAGTCGGTCATCGAGGCGTTTCGCTCCCACGAGTTGCGGGACATCGTGCAGCGCGCCCGCGAGGAGAAACGGGTGCTGAACACGGAGATCGAGTTGCCCGGTCCCGGCAACCGGTGCCTGCAAATCAACGCCGCCGCCCTGCCCCATCCCGAGGCGGCGCCCGGGCCGGTCCTGGTGGTGATCCACGACCTCACGCGCCTCAAGCAACTCGAAAACACCCGCAAGGAATTCGTTGCAAACGTCAGCCATGAGTTGCGCACGCCGCTCTCGCTCATCAAAGGCTATGTCGAGACTCTGATCAACGGGGCGAAGGACGATCCGGCGGTGGCGGAAAAATTTCTCCACACCATTGAAAAACACGCCGACCGCCTCACGTTTCTCATCGAGGATTTGCTGACCATCTCGCGGCTCGAGTCCGGCCAAATCATCCTGAACTTGCAGCCCGTGGAGTTGCAGCCGCTCGCGCAACAGGTTCTCAACGATCTTCAAGCGCGCGCCGCGGAGAAACAGACGCGACTGGAAAACCAGGTGTCCGGCGGTTGGATGGTAAAGGGCGACACCGACCGCCTGGAACAGGTTCTTTTCAACATCGTGGACAACGCCATCAAGTACGGCCGGCCGGGCGGCTTGGTGACCGTCGGCGCCACCGCGCGAAACGGCGAGAAGGTGGAGGTCTGGGTTAGGGATGACGGCCCCGGAATTCCGCCCGAGTCACTGGACCGGGTTTTCGAGCGTTTCTATCGGGTGGATCGCGCCCGCTCGCGGGAGCAAGGCGGCACCGGCCTTGGCCTCGCCATCGTCAAACACATCGTCCAGTCCCACAACGGCGAGGTGTGGGTGACGAGCGAACTGGGCCAGGGAGCCACCTTCCACTTCACACTGCCCCGGGAGGCGGATGACAAATAGCCGGCCCGGAGCACGGAGATTGTGGCAGGAGTATCCGGCGTCGGACGGCCCGCGCGCCTACCACGGGAGCGAAAAGGTCTTCACCGTGCTCATGCACTTGATCGCCTCGATAACGCCCTCTTTGATTCCCAGGCCGCTGTCCTTCAATCCGCCAAAGGGCGAGTTCTCGATGCGAAAACCAGGCACCTCGTTGATGTTCACCGTGCCGCAGCGCAATGTCTTCACCGCTTTGATCGCCTTGGCCAAATCATTCGTGACCACGCCGGAACTGAGGCCGTAGGCGGTCGAGTTTGCTAGCGTCAACGCGTCGTCCAAATCCTTCACCGCCATGACCGGCGCGAGTGGGCCAAAACTTTCGCACACCACCATGCGGCAATCGCGCGGCACATCCGCGATCACCGTTGGCTGGAGCAAGGCGCCGCGCCGCGCGCCGCCAATCAATATTTTCGCGCCCGCCGCCACGGCCTCC
>CAZMLP010000115.1:0-3396 GCA_964566745.1 uncultured Verrucomicrobiota bacterium
AGGCGCTGGGCCAGTTCCAAGACCTGGCCTTGGGTGAGCCAGTCTTGAAAACCACCCTGCCGCCAGGAACTGAGGTTTTGGGCGTTGATTTCCTTTCCCTCGAAGTCGCGGGCGAGGATTTCGCGGACCTCGGGAAGTCCGTTGAGCCAGGCCAGCAGTTCCGGTCCTTGCTCGCCGTCGTCGAGGCGTTGGTTGAGTTGGTCGCGGACGGCCCGGGGCAGCCGGGCGATTTTGCCAGTTCGAGAGATCATGAAAGCTTTGGGTTGAGGTTATGCTTTTGGCGGGGTGCGGGAAATCGCCCCCTTCCTTTATGTAAACAAAGTTACAACCTCTTGGGAAAAATGTCCAGCAGGAAGTTTTCTTGCGGATGGATAAAAACTTCGCCCTACCAGCTGCCGGGGGCTTGGCGTGGAGTTTGCCCGGGCGGTGAGAATAACGTCGCAGGTCTGCCCGGACGCGCCAGCGGCGCGTCCCTACCTGCCAAGCGCGCGTGACAGGCAAGGTAAGCCAGGAACAAAGTGGCACCGGCAAATCAATCGGGGCTCAGCAAAGCTTCGCCCTACCGGCTGCCGGGGGCTTGGCGTGGAGTTTGCCCGGGCGGCGAGAATAACGTCGTAGGCCCGCCCGGACGCGCCAGCGGCGTGTCCCTACCTGCCAAGCGCGCGTGACAGGCAAGGTAAGCCAGGAACAAACTGCCACCGGCAAATCAATCGGGGCTCGACGGAGAACATAACCGGGAGCGGGGAAGAGCCAAGATGCACCCCGCCGAATCCGTCCGATCTTAATCCACTTGAGCTAGAGAAAGGATAGGGTAGGCTCCCCGGATGCGGCGCACGCTTTCCTCGCAGCAAACTTGGTTCCTCAGATTTGTCTTAATGCCAGTGTGGAGCGGTTTGCTTGGCCTGTTCACCTTGCTCGTTTGGCTGGACCTTCTGCCGTTAGGCCGGCTGAGTTCGATGCCTTGGTTCAGGTGGCAGCTTTTGGTCGTGTGGAGCATTGTCACAGCGTTTTTGGCCTGGTCCTTGCCGCGTCTTCGCAAGGTGGAGGTGGACGACGAGTTTCTTTACGTCTCCAACTACAAAAAAGAGATTCGTGTCCCGCTCGGCGAGATTCGCGATTGCATTTATCATCGTTGGTGGAATCCGCCCCTGATCACCGTCCATTTGCTCCATCCATGCGAATTTGGGAGCAAGTTTCTTTTCGTGCCCAAAACCAGCTGGATCAAGCCGTTGATCAGCCATCCGGTGATGGAGGAATTGCAGTCCTTGGCCAGGCAGGCCCAAGGGCGCAGCGGCATGCTTCCTCCAGCTTAGCAGCCCGTTAAATAGCCCTGGATACGGCGTCCATGGTTTAGCGGGCTGTTAGGAGAGACCGGCTCGAAACCGGGTGGCTTTTCGCTTCCATAACGCCACTTTTACCGCGCACGCGAATCCCGTTTTCGCGTTTTCGGGGAATGAATTGCGGGTGTCGTTCTAAAGCGTTTTGGCGCGCCGCCGATAATCCACTGCCATGACGCGGGCGGCTGGCGCGACCGAGGATTGCAATCCCAAGCCGGTTAAAGCACGCTGGCGGCAGCGGGTAGCAATCCGATGAGAAGCGGCCAGCATCCAGCGTCCCTCGCGCCCGGCGACAGACTATTGTTCCTGATGACCGCCCTGCCATTTTTCAATTTGGCAAAGCGTTTTCATTGGGCGTCCTTGCTGCTTGCCGCCATCCTCGTCGCGGCGTGCAGCGCCCGGGCCCAATCAGCACCGGCAACTGCCCCGCCCCAGGCCGCCGGGGGGAAGGACGGCGTCACTGAAAGCACCATCACGCTGGGAGTTTCGGCCGCCTTCTCGGGGCCAAGCCGCAGCCTGGGAATCGAGCTCTATCGCGGCGCGCAATCGTATTTCGCCGAGGTGAACGAGAAGGGGGGCGTGAACGGCCGCAAGATTGTCCTGCGCACCTATGACGACGGTTACCAGCCGGATCCCGCTGTGCGCAACACGATGTCGCTCATGCTGGACGACAAGGTGTTTCTGCTCTTCGGTTACGTGGGCACCCCAACCGTCACACGTGTCCTGCCACTGCTGAAAAAATTCCAGGCCAACCACGTTTATCTTTTCTTTCCGTTCACCGGCGCGGAACCGCAACGCGAGCCGCCCTACGGCGAGTTTGCTTTCAACCTGCGCGCCTCCTATCAGCAAGAAACAGCGGGGCTGGTGAATCATTTCGTGGAGCACGGGCGGAGGCGCATCGCGGTCTTTTACCAGGCGGACGCGTATGGTCGCAGCGGCTGGGCAGGGGTGCGCAAGGCGTTGAAACAGCACGGCCTGGCCATTGTGGGCGAGGCGACCTACCGGCGGGGCACAAAATTCACCGAGAGTCTGCGCAAGCAGGCGGAGCTGATCAAGGCCGCGACACCGGACGCGATCATCTGCGTCGGCGCCTATGCCGCGTGCGGCGCGTTCGCGCGGGACGCTTACGATCTCGGCCTCCGCGTGCCGATGGCGAACGTCTCTTTCGTCGGCAGCGAGAACATGCTCAAGCTCCTGGCCGAGGTCGGCGCGGACAGCGAAAAATACACGCGCTTGCTGGTGAACTCGCAGGTGGCGCCCAGCTATGAGGACGCGCGAATCCCGGCGGTGCGCGAATACCGCGAGCTGCTGGACAAGCACAATCCCAATCCGCCTGCCGGACTGGTGAAGGAGGAATACAAGCCGCTTGCCCACAGCTTTGTCGGCTTCGAGGGCTTTCTGGACGCCAAGATGATTGTGGAAATTCTCCGCCGTCTGGGAGGCCAGCCGGACCGCGCCCAACTGGAGCGGGCGGTGTTTTCCATCCATGATTTCGATTTGGGCATCGGCGAGAAAGTCTCCTTTGGCCCGGACCGGCGACAGGGGCTGCAGGAGGTCTATTACACCGTGGTCGAGAACAATCGCTTCGTGCCGCTCGAAAATTGGGAGGAGTGGCTTAACAGCCCGTTAAACAATTATGAACATCGCCGCTGAGAGAGATTTTGCTTTTGGGCGCGGAGCGACGACGAGGCATATCCGTCCGCGATCTGTCGAGGAGGAGCGACAAAGCCCAAAGGCAAAAGACCCTCAGCCCGGAGGGTTTCGTTCCAAAGCGCGCGGCGACTTCGTTGCTCCTCGGTCACGTATCCAGCTTGGATATGCTCCCTCGTCACGCCTCGTCGGCGCACGCTTTGGGACGAAACGGCGGTGCTCATAATTGTTTAACGGGCTGTCTAACTGGACGTCTGACCGGAAATGAAATCGACCAAGCTTTTTCAAAAGACCCTGTTCGGCATCTTTTTGCTGTTCGGCTTCATCGGCTTGTCCACGTCGGTGCTCTGCGTTTACACTGTGGACACCCATCTTTCCGCCGAGTACGAGAATAACAGCCGCAACATTG
>CAZMLP010000116.1:0-3394 GCA_964566745.1 uncultured Verrucomicrobiota bacterium
AGTTGCTCTACAAACCTCGTGGTTTGGTGCTGGTCACCGGTCCCACTGGCTCGGGCAAAACAACCACCCTGGCCTCGATGATTAACATTATCAACGAGGAGCGCGATGACGCGCACATCATCACCATCGAGGACCCGATCGAGTACTATCACAAGCACAAGAAGGCGGTCATCACCCAACGCGAGATTCATGTGGATGTGCCGAACTTCGCGGAGGCGCTGCGCCGCGCGTTGCGCCAGGACCCGGATTGTATTCTGGTCGGCGAAATGCGCGATTTGGAAACGATTGACGCCGCCATCACCGCCGCCGAAACCGGCCACTTGGTCTTTGGAACCCTTCACACGACGGGCGCGGCCAAAACAATCGACCGCATTGTCAACGCGTTTCCCACCAACCAGCAGGAGCAAATTCGCATTCAGCTTTCCACCGTGTTGCAGGCGGTGATTTCGCAATTGCTGCTGCCGCGCTCGGACAAGCCGGGCCGCGTGGCGGTGTTCGAGATTATGGTGAACACCCCGTCGGTGGCGGCGCTGATTCGCGATAACAAGACGTTCCGGATTAACTCGGACATCCAAACGGGCGCGAAATACGGCATGGTGACCTTGGACGGCTTCCTGATCGAGAAATACCAATTGGGCATGATTACCGAGGAAGAGGTCATCACCAAGGCGCAAGACCCGACGACGATTCTGGCCAAATTGCAGGAATTGCACAACGCCACCAACGAGTCGCAGAGTTAACGAATTATGTCGGACATCGCCTCAGATCCTCTTTTATCGCTGGTGCAGGGACGCGGTCTCGTGGACGACCTTCAGTTGGAGGAGGTCATTCAGGAGCACAAGCGGAGCGGCAAATCCACGGGCCAGATTTTGGCTGATTTCGGGCTCCTCGATGTCGACTCGCAATTGCAGATCATCGCGGACCAGTTGGGCACCGAGGTGCGGGAAATCAACGAGTCCGATCTGACCCCGGAGGTGATTCAGGCCATTCCTGCCGACACGGCCCGCATGTACCAATGCCTGCCGGTGGCGGTGTATGGCGAAACGGTGCAAGTGGCCTTGGGCAACCCGCTGAATCCCTCAGTGGTGGATGACATCAGTTTTGTCGCCAAAAAGGAGATCATCACCGTGGTGGCCAACCCGGACCGGGTGCGGCAGCTGATCGAAAAATTCTACGGGGAGGAGACGGGAAATGTCGGCGACATTCTCAAGGAACTTGGCGCGGACGCGGACATTGCCCATGACGCGGAAGCCGCGGCCAAGGGCCTGATTGATGTTAACGATGTCGCGAACGAGACGCCGATCATCAAGTTCGTGAACCTGGTGCTGATGCAGGCGATTCAGGACCGCGCCAGTGACATCCATTTCGAGCCGTTCGAGGACGAGTTCAAGATTCGCTATCGTGTGGACGGCGCCCTCTACGAGATGTCTCCGCCGCCCAAACATCTGGCCATGCCGGTGACCTCGCGTATCAAGGTCATGGCGAACCTGGACATTTCCGAGCGCCGTTTGCCGCAGGACGGTCGCATCTCCATTAACTTGGGCGGTCGTCAGGTGGATCTTCGCGTTTCCACCCTGCCGACCCAGTTCGGCGAGTCGGTGGTGTTGCGCGTCCTGGACCGCTCCGCCGTCACGCTGGAATTGGAGACCCTCGGCCTGCCGAAATTTGTTTACGAGCACATCACCGAGGCCATCCAGCAGCCCAACGGCATCGTGGTGGTGACCGGCCCGACCGGCTCTGGCAAAACAACCACCCTTTATTCCTGCCTGCGCCGCATCAATTCCATCGACTCGAAATTGCTCACGGCCGAGGATCCGGTCGAGTTCGACATCGAGGGCATCATGCAAGTGCAGGTAAACGAGGGCGTGGGCATGACCTTCGGCAAGGCGTTGCGCGCGTTTTTGCGGCAAGACCCGGATGTGATCATGCTGGGGGAAATGCGCGATTTGGAGACTTCCCAAATTGCGATTCAGGCCTCGCTCACCGGTCACTTGGTGCTGAGCACGCTCCACACAAATGACGCCCCCGGCGCGGTTACCCGTCTGTCGGACATGGGGGTCGAGCCATTTCTCGTCTCCTCCACCCTTCAATGCGTGCTGGCGCAGCGCCTTGTGCGCACGGTGTGCAAGAAGTGCCGCACCCCGTTCGAGCCGACCGAGGTGCAGCTCAGCCAGCTCAACCTTTCCCCGCATGATATCGGTGACAAAATGTTCTACTACGGTCGCGGCTGCCAGAATTGCAACGACACCGGTTACAAAGGCCGGAAGGGAATCTACGAATTGCTCGTGATTTCCGAGCCGGTCCGTGCTCTAATCAATGAACGAGCCCCAACCGTGGTGATCCGCCAGAAGGCGGTGGAACTGGGCATGGTAACCTTGCGCGAGGACGGCCTGCGCGGGATTTTTGACGGCGACACCACGATTGAGGAAGTCCTAAAATACACGTAAAAAAGGCTTGTTATGCCAAAATTCAGCTATGTCGCCATGGATTCGCGGGGGAAGGAGACCAAGGGGACGCTAGATGTCGCCAGCCAAAACGAGGCCATCGGCCGGTTGAAAGAGATGGGCTTTTTCCCGACCAAGGTCGAGGAGGTAAAGGCGGACAAAAAAGCCGACAAGGGCAAGGGAGCCGCGGGGCCGAAAGGTGGGAAGAAGAAGGGCGGGGGATTCAACATCGCCATTCCAGGGTTGGGCGGAAAGGTGAAGTCAAAAGTTTTGACGACGTTTACCCGCCAGTTGGCGACGCTCGTGGATGCCGGTTTGCCCCTGTTGCGCGGCATGCGCGTGCTGGAGCGTCAGGAGCGCAATCCGACCCTGAAGCGGATTATTGGCGATTTGGCGGTTTCCATTGAGGGAGGCAGCACCTTTTCCGAGGGTTTGGCGCAGCATCCGAAGGTTTTTAACCGCCTGTATGTGAACATGGTCAAGGCGGGTGAGCTGGGCGGCGTGCTGGAAGTCGTTTTGAACCGCTTGGCGGAGTTCATGGAAAAGGCCCAAAAGATCAAAGGCAAAGTGGTGGCCGCCATGTTCTATCCGGCGGCGGTCATGACGGTGGCGGCCGCGATCTTGATCATTTTGATGGTGTTCGTGGTGCCCAAGTTCAAACAGATCTTCTCGGACATGTTGGAAGGCCAGCCGTTGCCGTCCTTTACCCAGCTCGTGCTGGGCATTAGCGAGATGATCGCCGGCCATTTTTTGGTGTCCGCCGGCGCCTTGGTGGTTGTGTTTATTTTGTTGAAGCTGTTCGTCAAAACCAAGTTCGGACGGCGGCTCTTCGACAAGTTGAAACTGGTTTTCCCTGTCCTGGGACCGGTCATTAGCAAGGTCGCCATCGCGCGGTTCACCCGTACCTTGGGCACCTTGGTGAGCAGCGGCGTGCCGATTTTGCAGGCGCT
>CAZMLP010000117.1:0-2486 GCA_964566745.1 uncultured Verrucomicrobiota bacterium
AATGACCGGGACCACTTTCACGCCGTCCAGGAAGAGTTGGATGGAATTGGTGTTTACCGCTGTGCCACGATCCTGCAAGGTCACCCCGAGGTTTACCACCGGGCCGACATCAACGGCGGTATTGGAAGGTGTGGCCGATGCCAGGGCGGGCACGGAGAGGCTGCTGTCCACCACATCCAGCGAGACGAGGTCCACATATCCGTCCGGTGAGCCAGCGACTGCCGTGGACTGGAGGCTTACCCGGGCCGCGCGGGCGCCAGTCGGAATCACATCCCCGTGCGAGTCCTGCGCCCAGTCCTTGCCTCCGGTGTATTTTGCGTTGTCCTCCGTGGGAATGGCGGCCACAAAATCCTGGCCGCCCAACACGATGGGGTCACCGATTGTCGAGTCAGGGTTGGCGCCATCCGTCAGGAATTGAAGCGTCAGTGTGTTGTAGTCACCCTGGCTTAGGTAGCTGCTGAACCAGGCGGACACGGTGTATTTTGCCTTGCCGGAGTCGATCTTGTCGGTCGTCAGACTGGTGCCCGTGAGCAAACTGACGGTCTGATATACGAGCTGGTGGCTCTTGTCGCCGTCGTTGTATGGACGCAGAAATCCCACTCCGCAATTCGCCGGACCGGGGTTGGCATAGAGCGTGGAATAGAGATAGGTGCTGAAAGAACTCCAGCCCTCGCCGATTCCAGGGTTTGGTTTGCCGCCGTATTTCACCACCACATTGCTTGGCGAGGTGGTGGCGCTTTCAAAGCTGCCGTCAAGGATCAAATCGGTGGCATCGGCACTGCCGACGAAGGCCAGGCCGCCAGCCAGGACCGCCAAGCCCATTCTTTTAGGGGAACGTTTGCGTTTCATGGGGTGTTCAGGTTTTCGAGTTGGAGGATTGTTACGGGTTCGGGAGTTGGAATGGTCGGATGGGGAGCGAAAGGGTCAAGGGGTGCAAACAATAGGGGTGATTCCGTTGGCGCCGGGTACGGCCCAGCCATTGATGATTTGGTCACCCTCCGGGCTGCTGAGCGGAAACCAGTTGCTGTCGGCGGGCCGACGGACAAACCGGTTGGCCTGCGCCAGCACTCGGCCCATTTGCGGCGAGCCGCCCGAGGCGCGCGCGTTTTCCATCTCCCGCTTGAGCTCGGGTGAGAATTTCTCCAAGTAGGCAATCGCCCAGGAGGACTTGTCCTTGGGGTTGCCGTTGGTGGAGATTACCACGGCGCCGACCGCGTCCTCGGTTTTGCCATCGAGGCCCCTCACTGGTGGAATGCCCTCGCGCGGCCCGGTGAACAGCTTCCGCTCGCTCTCGTCATAAAAAAAGCGGTTTTTGGGAATGCCGCCATCGTCACGCCAGTAATTCACAAGCCCATACGTCGCGACGCCCAGCAGGCCGAGGGCGGCAACGACTTTGATGGCGTTGGGGGCGGTCACAAGAAAATCAGATCAATGCGCCTTGGTCTTGGCCGACCACCAGCACTCGTTGGTGTTGCACGGAATGCGGGCGGCGTCCATCAGGGCGGCGCTGCCGTCCGCAAAGGAGTAGTTCGAGCGGCGGCTGTGGCGCACCGCGCCCTTGTCTCCCTGGGCGATCCGGTTAAAACCGGCGGCATTGGCGTTGCCGACCTCCTTCCAGATCCACCAGCGGTCGTTGGGCCAAACGCCATAAACGTCCCCATGTCCATCCCCGAAAAGAATTAATTTGGATGGCGACTCGATTTTGCTCCAGCGGCAGACGTTGTCCTCATAACCCTTGGGGCGTCCGAAAGGAGGCGGGGCGCCACCCGCGAGCCAGTGGACATTCACCGCTCCCAACCCGCTCGGCACGGAGATCTCGCCGTTCCCGTACTGGCCCAAAATGCCGAGATTGACCGGCTTGCCGTTGGCCATCCTGCCGCTGGCGTAAACCTCGATTTTTTCGGCGGGACAATCGCATACCGCCGGGTTTTTCCCGATGTAATTGAACAAAAAGGAGCGCCAGCTTGATTCCCAGCCTTGCGGCAGCGTGGTTTGGATGGGTGGAAACCACTCGTCATTGTCGCCGGTATAAAGGTGGGTGGCGAGCGAGAGTTGCTTCACGTTGTTGCCGCAGTAGGTTCCCTGCGCGCGCGCCTTGGCCTTGCCGAGCGCGGGGAGAAGCATCGAGGCCAGCACCGCGATGATCGCGATGACGACCAGCAGCTCGATCAGCGTGAACGCCGCAGGCCGCCCCGGGCCGCCGGCCGGCCCGCCGCGTGTGAGTGTCGTGCGCATGCCAATTGTCTGACGCTGGCACTCTAGGCGGCGGACAGGGGCCAACAATACCCTTTTCGGGGGGGCGGCTGTCGTGGAATCTTCACCACGCGGTGACTCAATTGTGACGTGACCGGGATTGACGCCACTCCACCCTTGGCACTCCGAGCGCAAAATATGCCGCGCCATCACCTTGCCAGCCGGGCCAATTAACAGCTAGGGTGTCCAAGCAGTGTCCAAGCAAGCGCGCAATGCCGGCAGCCCGGTCCGGG
>CAZMLP010000118.1:0-1710 GCA_964566745.1 uncultured Verrucomicrobiota bacterium
AGCAGCGCGTCATGCTCGCGACATCCCCGGCATGGCCTCCGCAAGCAACATTGGCCGAGGTGATCCAGCGCATCAACGCGCGAGTGCGGCTCGCGGTCTCGCCCTCGCCGAGGTCACAATTCAGATCAAGCTTCATGCGAAGGGTGATACGGGCGCGGACAATTGGAATCGAACCGTCAATCCGGGACGGCACTGCGTTAGCCATGGCAAATCGGCAGGGTCCACCACGCCCAGCTTCGGATAACCTCCCACAGTGGGGCCGTCGCGCATGGTCACAATCGGCTGGCCGTTGGCGGGAATTTGAATACTCCCGACACGCACCGGTTCGCTGACAATCTGTGCGCGACTTGTGACCAAGGCCGGACCTTCCAAACGGTAGCCAACCCGGTCGCTCTGTGCCGACACTGTCCACTCCGCGTTAAAAAAACGCTCGCGTTCCGACGCGCCAAATTGATCCCACTGCGGCCCCGGCCAAACACGGAGACTGGGCGGATGGTTGTAATCCCGCCGTTCGCGAAAACTGACCGCGCGGGCAGCCACACCAGGCGGCAATTGGAAGTTGGTTTCGAGACTTGCCAAACGGTCTCCTGCTTGAATCGCCTGGCCGATTCCCGCTTTGGGAAGCTGGCTGGCGCTTCCAAGGATTTGAGGGGCCGCGAAACCGCCCGCCACCGCGAAGTAGATCCACAAGCCCGATTTGACGCGGCGAATTTGAATCACCTGGCCGCGCCCGGCTCGGAATGCCTGCCAGAGAGGAACATTGGTCTCCGCCTCCGCGCCAACGAGCGCGCACCAGACATCGCGCGACGCCACAAGTTTCGCGCCATGCAGCAGCAACTCCAGCACCGGCGCATCGGAAGAATTATCGAGCAAGCGGTTTGCCCACGCGGCGGCGTGGGGGTCCATGACCCCGCCGACCGGCACACCGAAGCGCCGCCAGCCCGAACGACCCATATCCTGAATGGTCATGCCGACGCCGGCCTGCCGCACTTCAAACACCTCGCTGTTCGCGCCGCCGCTCATGGGAGGGGAACCGGATTGAATTTCACACGATCCCCGGCATGGAGATGGAACATCCCGGCCTCCTGACCGGCCGTGCCCCGGCGGGGATCGAACATTTTCACGCTCACTCGGCCGACAATGTTCCAGCCGCCAGGACTATCGATGGAATAAATGCCTGTATGCTCGCCACCGATCGCGACGGAACCGGCGCCCACCCGCGTTCGGGGTGACTCCAGGCGCGGCGTGCGCAAGAGCGGATTGAGATCACCCAGATAAGGAAAGCCGGGCATGAACCCGAGTTGATAAACGGTGTAAACCGGGGCGGCATGCAGTTCGATCACTTGCGCGGGCGAGAGGTGATTATGGTCCGCGACGCGTTGCAAATCCGGCCCGTCATAGACCACATCGATCACCGCCACCGGCGGGGCAGGGAGTTCCGATGTTTCTTTCGCGGCCTGCTCCAGGGCGGGTAGAAGGCTGGATGCCAGCGCATTCAGATCGTTCGCGTGCCGGGGATCGAATTCGAGCAGCAAGGTCGTGAATGCCGGGATGTATTCGACCAAACCCGTTGGAGGCTGGCGCTGCAATTCCGCGATCAGACGCTGCTGGATTCCGAAGGCCGCCTGCCCCGGCGCCTCCGCGAACTGGATCATCAGCGCGTTCGGTCCGCAGGGCAGAAGTTTGAGCATGGCGGCGAGATTATCGGCC
>CAZMLP010000119.1:0-3893 GCA_964566745.1 uncultured Verrucomicrobiota bacterium
AAACGCCGGTCGCGGCATCATCGGAAAGCAGCTTGTAGCGGTTTTGGAACCCGACGAGCACCCCGGCCGGCAGGCCGTTCTGGTCTTTGCAATTGACCGCGATGCTGGACGGGATTTCCACCCGCCCCGCGAGACTGGCGAAGTAATGCGGGCGGACCAGTTGCGCCAGAAACTTCTTGTTTGATTTGAGCGCGCCCTCGATGGCGTCGAACTTCGCGCCGAGGTCGATGAGGAGGGCGGCGGTTTCAGCGGCCTTGCCGGTTGAATCGGGGAAGACCGGATACTCGGTTTTCCCCTTCGCGGATTTCTTGAGACCCGCAAAGTTGACGCGCGCCACCGCGCCGGGCGGCTTGGGCGCGGAGGACTCCGGCAAGGGATCGGTGGTGGTGAGGGTGGAATCAGGCTGGTATCGGTTTTGCATAGAAGGGAGGTTGAAAGAAGTGTGGCTCATGGCACATGCGGGCGAATGGTCTGGGTGTACGGATCTCCGGCCGCATCCTTGGGCAGGGCTTCAAACTCGGCTGGGGTAAAATCGCAGGGATCCACATCGTAATTGCGGACCTCGACATGCAAGCCCTCGTCCACATGGGCAATGCCAGCCACGCCGCCGAGCACCGTGATGATGACGTTGGGTGGTAAAGGTGGCGTGTCCACTCCCGGTTTGGCACCGGCGCGGGCGGCATCGGCCAAGCGGCTGATCGCTTGCTCCAATTCTGCCGCCTTGGACAGCAAGGGAAAAATGGCAGCCTCGGCGAACGGCTGGGTTGATTCAATCGAGTGGCTATGCGCATGTTGCAATTGCGCCCGGCCAAGCTGGGCGAATTTGAGCGCAGAGAAAAGGTGGTTTGGATTCATTGGGGTGGAGGGTTTGGCAAGGTGAAATCAGGGACGTGTGACCGAAAAAGCAAGCCCCGGCTCGATGACTCGAACCGGGGCATTGCGCTTCGCTTCGCAACCCGCCGCGACACCACTCGCGGCGGAAATTTTCAGGCAACGGCGTGCTCGACGGATGCCAGGTCGGCGTCCTTGAGCGCCTGGCCGATGTTGCCGCCGGAGAAGTTGGCAATGTGGCGGGCGGCCTTGGCGGGGACGCCGAGGCGCAACAAGAGGCTTTCCACGTCGTTGAGCGGTGGCGGCGTCACATGCAAGACCGTGAAGCGCCGTTGAAAGCGGATCTCGAATTCCTCCGGCCGGCAATTGGACGTGGCCACAATCGCGGCGCGGGGCGGCAGATCGTCCAGCAACGTGAGCAGGCGGACCTGGGCGAGGTGCGGCACCTTGTCCACCTCCTCGACGCGGATCACGCGGTAGCCGTCAAAAAGCGAGGGGGCGCGAAACTCGCGGGCGAGTGTTTCAACCTCCTCGATTTTGACCTGGGTGCCGTTGAACTTGTGGATGGACCACGGCCCCGCGCCAATGGCGCGGGTGAAAAACTCGGCGAGCTGGGTTTTCCCGACCCCCGGCGGGCCCCATAGCATGAGGGCGAGCGGGGCATGGTCGCTGGCCTTGGCGGCGGTGACGCGGCGCGAGATCAGTTCGGCGTTGCGCTTGGCCGGGCCAACGAAATCGTCGGCCATCCTGGGGCGGTACGTGGAGGGAAGATAGGCGATGGACATGGGTTCAAATAATCGAGTTGGGTGGATCGAGCCGTTGCTCGCGGATCATTTCCTTGGCTGCGTTGATGCAGCGTTGCATGGTGTCGTTGCAATCCTGGTTTGGATTCAACGTTTTCAGTTGAAGCAGATTCCGGCCATCCCGTGATAGTTCCGCCCAAAACACCGGATCCTCCGTGTGCATGAGGAACACCCTTTCCGAGAGCCCAAAAGCAATGACCAGTTTGGCTGGCGGCGGGGCGGGCAGGACCACTAGCGGGGGATGGTCGGCCTCAAACGCGTCCTGGTCGATTTCAGCGGTCACATGCCGGGCCAGGTCGCGCATGAGCGCGTGGAATTCGGTGGAATCACTCCGGGGCAACGGCTCGATGGCGAAAGGGCTGACCCGCAAGCACGGAACCCCCTTGTCGGTGACCTGAAAGACGCGGGCGACGAAGCGCGGAAAGTGGAAATGAACCACAGTGAAGGCCAGGCTGTCATCCGGCCCGCCGATGGCGAAGTTGGGGAAGGGGTTTTTCATGGTTACGCCGCCAGCTTGTCATCGCCCAGCGTGGCTGCCAAGGCGCGGGTGTAGCTGTTGTGCAGGACGTGGTGGACGTTGCCTTGCGACCATTCCCCCGAGCTAAGCCGCTGGTTGCCGTGCCGGTCCTTGAACGGGGTGCCTTTCGGGGTTTTGGCAGGGACGCCGAGCGCGTTCAGTTGCCGGGCGATGGCCGGGTAGGACATGCCCTCCGCCTTCCAGGCGAGCATTTGCCGAAGCCAGTGCTGCTGGGCCGGATCCTCCTCGAGGGTTTTGATTTCCACGCGCGTCTCGCCCCGCAGCTTGTGGCGGCCGGTTGGAACGGCGCGATAGCCGTAGGGAACCGTGCCGCACAACTCGTTGTTGGCGCGCTTTTCATCAAACACCTTTTGGATGTTGCGAACGATCGTGCGTTGCTGGTTTTCCGCGAACATGCACAGCAACTGGAACATCATCCGGCCGTGAATGGAGGTGAAGTCGATCTCCCCGACTTCATCCACCGCGTGAATGGTGACGCCGCGCCCCTCGCACCAGTCCGTGAACGCGGTCATCTGGCTCACCCGCCGGCCCAGGCGGTCCACGCTGGTGAAGATGACATGACTGGCCAGGCCGTCCGTGAGCGCGCGGCACACCAGCGCGCCGCCCGCGCGCCTGGCGATGGGTATGGTGCCGCTCTCCTCGTCAAAGTAGGCCAGCGGCTGGCCGGCCCGGTCCTCGCCGATGGCAAGGCCCCGTCGCTGGCAGTAGGCGCGCAAGCGCGGGTCTTGCGCCTCGATCGAGCGGCCTTGCCGGTCAAAGCTGGTGGAAACGCGGCCATAAATGACGGCGACGTTTGCGTTGGGGTGCGGTGGCGGATTAGGCATAGGTCAATTCGGCGGCGCGGCGTTTCACCCAAGCGGGAAGTTTTGGGCGGACCACGGCGCGGCCATCTGGTTGCGTGAATGCCGGGGGAGTCATGGCCGGAACGGCAGGTGTGGCGACGGCCGCCTTCTCGCTGGTTTGCGAAATGTGAAAAACGGTCATGGAACCGTGCCGGCCATTGATCTTCACCCCGCGCTCGCCCTGACGCACGGCCCGGCCGGCTTTCAGCCAGCCGTGAAAAGTAAGGACGTTGACGCGCGGTTGAATGTCCACGACCGGGATGCCGCGCCCGGAGAATTCCGTGATGACAATGGCGTCGTTTTCCGCCGAGCCATCCGGGCGCGGTTGCGGCGGTGGCTCCGCCGGGGTGTAGCGGGTGATTGTCGGGGAGGTGCGAATGGTTTTCTTGGTTTTCATGGCAAATGGAGAGACTCGCAAAGGCTGTCGATTTGGTCCGCCGTGAGAGGTTTAACCCCTTGAAAGTGCTCGGGCATCAGCAGGTCGGGCGGTGTGTCCGAAATGGCGTCCTGCCAAAAACGGAGAGCGGCAAGGACGGTGGCCACTTCTTGCTCGTTTAATATGAGCGATGGCTTGGTTGGAGTGGTTGCCTTTGGCATAGGATTACGGGATTGGAGAATGACAACGGCGCGCGAGGCGCGAATCGCGCGGCGAACGAGGCGCAAAACTGCGATTTCATTCACTCCGGGCCGGAGTGACCATTGCGCCGCCGATTGCGCTGGCTCGCCCGTTGGACAATGAACGGGAAAAACAATGGGAACCAGAACCGCTGGCAATGCTTTTCACTCCGGGCCGGAGTGAGGGGCTTGAGCGGAAGCAGGGTACCACGGGAGTCCGTGAAGGCGAATGGCCGCAAGCAAACGCTCGCGGGGGTGCGGCTC
>CAZMLP010000120.1:0-2423 GCA_964566745.1 uncultured Verrucomicrobiota bacterium
CACCGTAAACCTTGACGCCGCTGCTTTGGCCGGGCACGGGCGTGAGGCCGCCGCGCCCGTCCCCTTTCAACCAAAGTCCCCGGCCGGCGTCGGCGCGCGGCTCGGCGGAGGCGACCGCGAAAAAGTTCTGGCTCAAAAACAAATCCTCGGCGCCGTCCCCATCGAAGTCCGCGACACAAATGCCGAAGGCCGGGGCCAATTGCGCCTCGGCGGGCAACGGGTTGCCCTCGAACTTCCCGTTGCGAAAAGTGAAAACCATCGAGGACAAGGTGTTTGCCTCGAGCACACTGGACCGGTCCAGGTGGTCACCGAAAATCTCGCGCGTGCCCTTTCCGGCATACGCCTCGAAGTTCGGCACGCGCTCTTGCAGATAGGGCAGGGCGGGACCGGTGAAATTGAAAGTCCGTTCGGGCACTTCCATGCCGATCGCCGGATCCCAGCGGGCCTCGACAAGATCCACTGTGCCGTTGCCGTCCAAGTCGCCGTAATAGAGTTTGCGAGGATGCTCCCGGCTGGCGCGATACGGTGTGTTCAACCCCCAATTCGAGGCGACGATTTCCAAATGACCGTCACCATCCAAGTCCACTGTGGCCACGCCGTTCCACCAGCCGGTGTACTCCGCGAGCCCCCATTCGCGCGTCTTCTCCTCAAAGATCCCATTGACCCGCTTGAACACGCGAACGGGCCCCCATTCGGTGGCGAGAATCAATTCGGGGAGGCCGTCCTGGTCCAAATCGGAGAAGATCGCGCCGCTGACCAGCCCCAGTTTTTCAAAACGTTGCGCCACGACGAGTTTACCACCTTCGCCGCGATACAACACGGAGTCCGCAGGCTCGGGATAGCGCCCGGCGATCACGCGTCCCCCCACGAAGAGGTCGAGATGTCCGTCGCCATCCACGTCGCCCAAAGCGAGCGGCCCGGTGCTGAAAGCCGGTCCCAACAAGCTGTCCCCGGCCGCGTTGCGCTGAAGATCATAAATGCGGAGCAAACCGCCGTTGGTCAGGCCATCCTCGTAATTCGCCGAGCCAGCCAGCAATTGTTGCATCATGCCCAGCACGGCGGTTTGGTCGCGCGTCACCGGACGACCAAAGGAGGCGTTGGTCAATCGTGTGAAGTTGGCGCCTTGATTGTTCAGCCAGACGGAAAGACGCCCGCCGTGACCGCCGCCGACCACCAAATCATCCCAGCCGTCTTGATTAAAATCGTGCCAGCAGACCCCGGGTCCCAACTGGCTCAGCGAACGGGTGAGCAGGGGCTGTCGGGCGAAGTCGTCAAACGGTTCCTCAAAATGACGGGGCGACGGGAGAATTTTCACCTCCTCAAACAGGGTGATGGCTTTTTCACTGACGGGCGCCGTCACCGGCATGGCCCTTGCCTCGTCAATCTCGCAAAGCTCGTTGGGCGCGGCGGTGGCCACGCCACGCTGGCCGTTTCGCCACGTCACTTCGATGCTCAACGCGGTTGATTTACCGGCGGCAAACACCCGTTGCGCCTGGTCGCCCGAGAGATAGCGCCCGCCAGCGATCATTTCCTGTGACTGGCTCACTGGACCGCCAGTGACGGTAATTTTTGCGCCGACTCCGGCGGTGTTGCCGGCCTTGCCTTTCAAGCGAACGGCCACGCGCGGCGCGTGGCCCTCATTCCGATAGATGCCGGGCGCGTCGCGGAGGTTGTTGATGACCACATCCATGTCGCCGTCGTTGTCGAGGTCCGCCAGCGCCATGCCCTGGGAAATTCCGGGAGTCGCGAAGCCCCAGGCCGCGCCGACGTCCTCGAATTCCCAGTTGCCTTTGTTGCGGTAGGCGACGTTGGGAGTCTCCAAGGTGGGGAACTGGCCGATCGATTGCATGATCTCGTTGCGCGTGGGACGGCGGCCAGCCAGGAGCGCCTGCATGGCATTGGCCTTGTCGATATTCTGGAAATCACGCAACTGGCCATTGGCCACGAGAATGTCCTCGTAACCATCGAGATCGACATCGAGAAAAATCGGCCCCCAGGACCAGTCCGATGCCTCGACGCCCGCGTAGTAGGCAATCTCCGCGAAGGTACCGTCCCCGCGATTGCGCTGGAGCGTGTTGCGGCTGAATTGCGGGCGGTTGTCGATCACGCCCGGCGGCCAGCGAAACAAGTTGGCCTCGCCCAATTGAACGTGCCGTTTACGATGGTCCGGGCTGAGCATGTCCACGGCGAAGAAGTCGATGAAACCGTCGCGATCGACGTCCGCGAAATCGACGCCCATCGAGAAGGCAGGAGTGACGCGAACGGCGGTGCGCGCCATGGCCCGGAAGCGGCCGTGCCCGTCATTAATCCAAATCCGGTCGGGGGTGGCGAAATCATTGCACACGTAAATGTCCGGGGCGCCGTCCCCGGTGAAATCGCGCAGGTGAACGGCCAATCCCCAGTCGCGCGGCGGCTCGCGCAAG
>CAZMLP010000121.1:0-8112 GCA_964566745.1 uncultured Verrucomicrobiota bacterium
ATTCCTTACTTTGGGCCGGTGGCGGGAATCCTGGGAGTGGCGTTGGCGGGCCTGTTCGCTTTTGACACGTTGGGCCGGGCGTTGCTGCCGGCTTGCCTTTATTTCGCGGTGCACCTCGTCGAGGCGAACGCGATCACGCCGTTCATTTTGGGTCGCCGACTTACGCTGAACCCGGTGGTCATTTTTGTGGCGCTGATATTCTGCATCTGGCTCTGGGGAATCACCGGCGCGCTGCTGGCGATGCCGCTGCTAGTCACTTTGAAGGTGGTGTGCGACCGGATTCCCGCTCTGGCCATGGCGGGCGAGGTGCTGTCAGGTGACAGCGACAGGAAAGGCGCCTCGTAACGACAATTCAACCGATGAGTGCAGGGCGAAAACAACGCGGGCGAGACTCGTATGGCTGGACACCCTGACGGGCAATCCATAGCCTCGGTCGCCCCGGCGGAGCGGGAGCGCCTGAGTATCAAGCAGCGCATGGCCCGGCAAACCGGAAGCCCGGTCTATAATATCCTGGTTGCGATTTGGCTGGCTCTTTCCGTCGCCAGCGCGTTGCTGGCCTCCATTACCTGGGCGCAGCTTTCCACGCAGCTGGCCGCGGCACGGCAAGCCACGGCCATTCGCGAGGAGTTGGACAGCGTTCTCAAGTCCTTGCTCGACGTGGAGACCGGCGCGCGTGGTTTTGCGCTCACGGGCGACGACTCGTTTCTTGCCCCCCTGCGTGAGGGCGCGACCAACGTCGCGCCGCGGCTGGAGCACTTGGCGGAACTCGGCCGGAACGACTCGTTGATGCTGAGACAGGTGGTGGATTTGCGGGCGAAGGCCGAGCTGAGTTTGAACTATCACCGGGAGATGGTCGATGCCCGGAAACAGGACGGCTTGAAAAAAGCCGCCGAAATGGTGTCCGCCGGGGACGGGAAAAAAATCATGGATCTCATCCGCGCCCAGGTGGCGGCGATCCGCAAGACCGGGAATAGCTTGCTCTCGGACGAGGGAAGCGATGCCCGTGCGAAAGTTCGCCGGGCGACCGTGGCCAGCCTGGGCGCGAGCGTCGCGGGCATGGGCGCCGGCCTCTTCGCCTTCTGGCTTTCAAGGGTGATGTTGCAGCATCGCGAGCGGGAACAAAAACTGATGGAGGCCAAATTGCAGGCGGAGCGCAACAGCCAGGAGAAGACCGTCTTTCTGGCGAACATGAGCCACGAGATTCGCACGCCGATGAACGCCATCCTGGGTTTTAGCGAGTTGCTTGAGGGAGATTTGAAAGAACCGCGGCACCGGCAATATTTGCAATCGATCCGGGCAAGCGCGGGATCCCTCCTGCAATTGATTAACGACATACTGGACATGTCGAAGATCGAGGCGGGCGTCATGGATCTGCATCCCGAGCCGACCGACGCGCGGGAGATTTGCGAGTTCCTGCACACGGTCTTTGCCGAACCTGCGGCCCGCAAAGGGGTGAGGCTCGAATGCAAGATCGCGGATGATGTGCCGCGCGCGTTGCTGGTGGACCGGTTGCGCCTGCGGCAGGTTTTGGTCAACTTGGTGGGCAACGCCGTCAAGTTCACGGACCAGGGCAGTGTGCAGGTGCGGGTGCTGGCGGAAAAGCGTCCTGGCCGCAGTACCATTATGCTCCTCATTGAGGTGCAAGACACGGGGGTGGGCATTCCCAAGGACAAGCTGGAGACCATTTTTGACCCGTTTGTCCAGTCCGGCGCCCACCGGGACAAGGAGCGTCAAGGCTCCGGTCTGGGGCTGGCGATCGTCCGGCGCCTCACTGAAATGATGGGGGGAACGGTGACTGCGGCGAGTGTGATGGGATTGGGATCGGCATTCAGCTTGCGATTCCCCGATGTGGAGGTCTCCAGCCGGCTGGCGAGCACAACCAAGGCGGAGCCCCTGGTGGAAACGGACTTTAATGATCTGCGCCCGGCGCGATTATTGGTGGTGGATGACAACGAGACCAATTGCCGGCTGATCGAGGGTGTGTTCTCCGGCTCGCATCACGAGCTTCACTATTGCACCAGCGGCGAGGAGGCGGTGAGAAAAGCGCGCGAGATGCAACCGGACATTGTTCTAATGGACATTAGAATGCCCGGCATGGATGGGCGGCAGTCACTTTTGGAAATCCGGAAAATTCCAGGACGGGAGCTGACTCCCGTCATCGCCGTGACGGCGTCGAGTTTGCTATCCGAGGAGAAAGAGCTTAAAGAGCGGTTCAGCGGTTACGTGCGCAAACCATTCACGAAGCGCGAGCTTTTTGACGAATTGGCGCAATTTCTTCCACCGGCCCAAAAGAACGGGATCACGGGGCCTGGCGGCGAGATCCTCGGCTCAGGCGCCGGGGCGGAGAACGATCCGGCGCCGCCGGAGTTGCTGGCGGAGTTGCAACGGCTAGTGAGGGACGAGTGGCCGTCCGTCCGTGACAGCCTCGCGATCAACGAGAGCAAAGAGTTTGCCCAGAAACTTGAGGGCCTCGCCCGCCAGTGGCCAAGCCAGCCGTTGCTGGTTTACGCGCGCGAATTGGCGCGGCACGCGGAGAATTACGCGGTGGTGGACCTGGAAAAACGGTTGAAAGAATTTGACGGACTGGTGGAACGGTTGCGGCAAGCGAAATCATGAGTTCCGACGAGCAAATATCCGTGGTCAACGGGCGCGAATTGGCGGGCACCCCGCCCGCTCGCATTCTGGTGGTGGATGACCAGCCGGCGAACATCCAGGTGGTGGGCGCGGTGCTGGGCAAACTCGGTCACGAGATCATTCCGGCGGTGGACGGGGCCAGCGCCTTGCGGCGGCTGCCTCTGCGCCCGCCCGACCTGATCCTGCTCGACCTGCTGATGCCGGACATGGACGGCTGCGAGCTTTGCCGCCGGCTGCGGGCGAACCCGGAGTGGAAGGACATACCGGTCATTTTTCTTTCGGCGGCGGACGACAAGGATTTCGTCGTTCGCGCGCTGGAGTCGGGCGGGATGGATTACATCACCAAGCCGTTCAACCAGGCGGAGTTGATCACGCGGGTTCACACCCAACTTGCGCTAAAAATGACGCGCGACCGCCTCGCGAAACTCGCGGAGGACAAGGACGAGCTCATCGGCATTCTGGCGCACGATTTGAAAAATTATCTTGGGGGGATGCAGATGAGCGCCCAATTGTTGCACGCCCGCCTGGCTGGCCCGGAGGACGAGCGGGCGCGCAAGCTCGCGGAAAACATCCTGCGTTCCAGCGAGCAAGCGCTTGCGTTTGTGAAGGAGTATCTCGCCAACGCCACCGCCGACCACAACGTCGTGCTCAAGCCAAAACGGGTGAATTTTTCCGCCGCGGCCACCACCGCCGTGGAGCGGTACCAGGAGACGGCCCGGCGCAAGCAACTGGAGATCCTAAGCGACCTTTCCGGGGAGGACACCAACGTGCTTGCGGACCCCATCGCGCTGGACCAGGTGCTCGATAATATCTTGTCCAACGCCTTGAAGTTCTCGCCGCATGGCAGGCGGGTGTATGTCACAGTGGCCTCGGCGGGGGCGGAAGTGGAGTGCCGGATTCGGGACGATGGCCCGGGCTTCACCGTCGCGGACAAAGAGCGGATGTTTCGGCGTTACGGCCGTCTTTCGGCCCGGCCCACGGGCGGTGAGCCTTCCACCGGCCTGGGCCTGAGCATTGTGCACAAACTGGTCCACGGCATGAACGGGGAACTGGTTTGCGAAAGCAACGCGGGGGAGGGAGCGACATTTATTGTCCGCCTGCCGCGTGTCACCTCAACTTCTTAACCACTATCTTGTATGGATTTCCTAGTCATTGACGACGACAAGACGTTTCGCGACGCGACCTGCTTTCTCATTGAGGACGAGGGCCATTACGCCGAGAGCGCGGCCACGGGTCAGATTGGACTGGCCACCCTGAAAGAGGAGAAGTTCGAGGCGGTGCTGCTCGACGTGAACTTGGGCAACGAGAACGGCCTCGATGTGCTGGCGGAGATTCAAAAGGCGCGTCCGCAGATCCCCGTCGTTATGTTCACCGCGCAGGGCAATATCAAGACCGCTGTCGAGGCCATGCGGCGCGGCGCCGTGGACTTTCTTGAAAAACCGTTTCAGCGCGAGCAGTTTTTGACCGTCCTCGCCCGCTTGCAGCGCCTTCGTCAAATGGGCCAGCGGATCGAGAAGCTCGAGCAGGAGGTCATCGAGACCAAAACACAGAACCTGGAGCCGATCTTTGATTTCACCAACGCCGGCATGCGCGAGGCCATGGAAATGATGATGCGCGCCGCGAAGACTCCGGCCTCCATCCTGATCCTCGGCGAGAGCGGCACGGGCAAAAGCATGGCCGCGCGCGCGGTCCACAAGAACAGCCACTTGGCGGACAAGCCGTTTGTGACGGTCAGTTGTCCCAGCCTTTCCAAAGAACTGCTCGAAAGCGAGCTGTTCGGCCATGTAAAAGGCTCCTTCACTGGCGCGGTGCGGGATCATTGGGGGAAAGTCAAGGCGGCCGAGGGGGGAACCCTGTTTCTCGATGAAATCGGCGACTTGCCAATGGAAATCCAGCCCAAACTGCTTCGCCTCCTGCAAGAGCGCGAATATGAGCGCCTGGGGGAAAATGTGACCCGCAAGGCGAACGTGCGGGTGATCGCCGCGACCAACCGCGACTTGAAAAAGCGAGTGCAGGAGGGTGCTTTCCGGGAGGACTTGTACTTCCGGTTGAATGTCATCACTGTGGAGATTCCCCCATTGCGCGCTCGACCGGATGACTTGCGGCGTTTCGCGGAACACTATCTTCAGTATTTCGCCTGGCAGTCAGGGCGGAAAATCGAGGGATTTTCCGAGGAGGCGATGGAGGCGCTTGTCCGGCACCCGTGGCCGGGAAACCTGCGTGAGTTGTGCAACGCGGTGGAGCGCGCCGTGATCCTTGCCCGGGGGACCCAGATTTTGCCAGCGGATCTCCCGGCGGAATTACGAGGAGCCGGAGCGCCGTTGCCGGGAAGCACAGCAGGCGGAGGAACGGCCTCCGATGTGCAGGTGGGATCACTGATTTCCCTGGAGCAACTGGAGGCGCTTCACATCCGGCGCGTTTTGGAGAAGACGAAGAGCCTTACCGAGGCGGCGGAGCTCCTGGGAATCGACCAGGCGACCCTTTACCGGAAACGAAAAAAGATCGGTCTGGAATAATTCGTCGTGGCGCATTTAACGACGGGGTGGAGCCATCTCCCGGTCTTTCTTTCTGCTCCCTTATCTTTTCTGCCCGCCCGGGCCTTGGCGGTCCACCTTCTATACAACGGGAAAGGAAAGGTGGCGGAGATTTCGGGTATAGTTGGGGGCTGGACTTCTCCTCAGCGCGTCCAATTCAAAAACGGGCCTCGCGGCGCGAGACCATGTCCAAGCCGGCCTGCTGGGAGGTTTCTAGTGCGCCGGCTTGGCGACGGCGGAACGGGGTGCCGGGCTGTTAGCGCGCGCGGGGTTCCGTTTCCATTGATGATGGCACGCCTCGCAATAGTATTCATGCTCCATGATTCCGGCGGCCACGAAGAGATGGGCCAGCAGGGTGGGGAGCAGGAATTTCCGTGTCATCTGCGGATACTGGACCCGCAAGGAGTCGCAATTGGGGCAGTGAATCGCGCCCTCCGCTGCTCCGGATTGTCGTTGCAGAATGTCCAGGGCCGCGTTGTGGTTTGACTCCCGCACTTGAGTTTGAAAAGTGGCGTGCGGCCGCTTTGCCAAAAACCACCGCCGCTGCAGTTTTCGGTCATCATAGACTTTGGCCTCAAAGCCTTCCTTCGCCAAAAAGGATCGTAGTTTTTTGGCCTCGCTCGCATCGTTGAAAGTGGCCACGGTTGCCCAATTTTCCAAGGAATGTTTGTTCATAAGATTTTGAGAGCGAAGTTTTGAAGCGATGATTTCACTGATGGCGCGCCGCCGGGTGGACGACATGCTGTCGCACCGCCTGGCGGTCAGTGGCACTTGTCTGGGCGGCCTGATTTTTGGGACCGGCGACCGGCGGTGATTTTTTTTCACCGGGCGCAGGCGCGTGAAACTCGTCCTTGCGTGAAGCGTCCGAGTTGTCGCAGCCATGACCCGCCAGCATTTGCTCGGCGCGCAGCCAGTCTGCCTCGGCATGGCCGTCCTGGCGGCCGTTCTCGACATAGAGTCGATAGGCCAGGGCGGCGATTTGATCGGAATCCGGTTTGCCATGGGAAGTAACAAGAGTGCTCATAAAAATTCATTTGGCAGGAGTTGTGCCATTGCGGCGGGCGGGTAAATAGGGGTGATTTTAACTGGTGGCGAAAGGCTGGTATGCAGTTTGCATTCGGGCCGTTGATTTCACTGTGGAGTGCATAAATCTGGAGTGGCCCTTGGTGGCGGGCGCGCGACCGAGGAAAAAAGAGGAGCGGCGATGCCCGATGCCTCGCCGCTCCGCAGGTGCGCAGCCAAACTGGCGAACCTATTTCGGAGCGATTTTATCGCTGAGCCACTGCCGGGCGTCATTGACCGACTTCTTCACGTCCTCAACGCCTTGTTTGAATCCGGCTTTGAACTCATCCCAAGTTCCCTCGTTCGCGTCGCTCACACGATCCAGTTTCTTGGCGAGTTCATCTTTTTTGTCGCGAAGAGCTTGCAGCTTGATCTTGCCCTCCTCCCTCGCGTTGGCGGTGGAGTTTTCGATTTTTTCACCCAAGGCGTCCATTTCCTGGTTTAGTTTGTCGAGTTCACGGCGCATTTTCTCGGCAAACTCATTCTTTTGGGCGTAAGCGTATTCCTTGGCGGTGTGTGCCGCCTCCTTCGTTTCTTCCTTCACTTGTTCAAACCGCGGCGGCGGGTTGGTGTCAGCGACCATGGGCTTGGTGTCGGGCGGCTGGTTGCAGCCGGCGAACAGAACAGCGGCTAGCATCGTAGGCAAAACTGTGTGGATTTTCATGGTTTCCTTTCCTTCACGATCGCATGTCAACACCCCCCGTTTCAGGCCCGCCGGGCAATCAGGCTCACGAGGAAAAACACGAGGAAAATCATGAAAAGAACCCTCGCTATACCGGCGGCCGCTCCGGCGATTCCTCCAAAGCCGAGCACTCCCGCAATCAGGGCGACAATCAAAAAAGCAATAGTCCATCTAAGCATAACGAGCCTTTCCTCGAATTTCTATATCTGCTCACATCGTTCAAACATTCTTCTATTGCTCATGCAAGTCATGGGCCGGACTGGAAAATGCCGGAAAACACTCAAAATCGGGGAATTTAACGCACTTAAGCGGAGTGTTCGTGCAAGATGCATGAAAACAATTGTGCACTATCAACGGTCGGACCGGGTGTCCGTGGTTTGGCGCGACCGCTTGCGCGACAATGTTGTTGAAAAGCGGAGTTTTGCCGGCCTTCAAAGGGGGCGGGCAATTTAATCAGGTGGCAAACGATCTGCTAAGACACGGGTAGTAAGAGTGGAATCAAACATCCGAATGCTATATATTGTTATGAAACACAGATCTCGCCAAATTGCCCTGCTACTTTTGATTCTTGGAATCACCGGAATCGCCTCCACAGGCTGCAAACACACAGCGCATGGCGCTGGCGAGGACATTGAGCACATGGGCCAGAAGATTCAGGAGAAGACCCAATAGCTGCGCCGGTTGTCTTGAACGCTCCGCAAACGCCGTTTTTGCGGACTGTTGTGATTCGCCTCAACGAACCTTCCAAGCATTGCAGAATTCGGCTTGCAGGACTTCGACCGGGCTTTTGACTTCGCGCGGGGAACCGGTTTTTATTGCAAAAATCCCGAACGCCGCGCGATTGCTATATGATATAGGAAAATCTCGCCAAGATTCGTTCATTTTGCAATTCTTTGGCTATAACTTTGTCTTCTTATTGAATTCCCGGCATCAAAAAATTTTTCATCAATAAATTTTGGTGGTTAAATCACGCTAGGGAAAGGGGTTGCAGCAACAGGCCTTCGGGCTGTGGGGGCTGTTTTGTAAAGTCGTGCTGGCGCGCGCCGGGGAATGTGATAAAACGCGAGCCAGCCCGTGTTCGCTCCATACGGGCATTAGACGAACATGAAACAGTGCAAAGTGTCCCCGGTCGTTGGCATCCTTCTCAATCGTTGGGTCGGTTCAATCGTTCCATCGTTGGCGGTTCTGGTTGCCATTGCA
>CAZMLP010000122.1:0-4746 GCA_964566745.1 uncultured Verrucomicrobiota bacterium
GCCCGATGATGACAAGACATTCTTCCCGCCGGGAGACACGTCACCCTCCATGCCGTGCGTGACTGGCAACTCGCAGAAAACCTGGCCGGGGCCGAGGTCTCCGCGATAGCCCCACGTCTTGCCTTGCTCCCAGGGAAACAACTGCCATTTGCCGGTCTCACCCACGTCATGGTAGGCAAAGTAATTGTCGCGAAATCCCTCGAAGTCCGAGAGGCACAAGGCGAGCGCGAAATAGGTGGCGACTTGAACCGTGTCGAAGTTGTTTTGAATGACCTGCCAGCGCGCATTCTCCCGGGCATTGGCAAGGGCCTCCACCAAGGCGGTCAAATCGTCGTAGCCGCCACGAGAATTGGCACGCTTCTCGTGCTGCCCGGCCAGTCCGACGCCAGAATCGTCCGCTTGATAAAGGTTGCCATCGTCACGCAATTGGTAGCGGCGGAGGAAGGCCTTGTTGGGCTGCTCGCAGAACAAGTGATAGCCAAGCGGCTCGCCATCCATCCAAAGGCGGACGAAGCCGGCTCGCGGCGCGGCGTTGCCCGAGCGATGATAAAGCTCGTAGGCCAAATCCTCCGCCAGCATGAACCGCTCGTCCGGCGAGAAGGTGAAATTGACCGTGGTCATTTCGTCCAGGGGACGGTCCTTGTGGAAGTGGACTTTGAAGCCGGTTCCGCGCTCCATCACGGTGACAAAATCAAAGACGCGGGCGGAGGAAGCGGCGGGGTCGATATAAACAACCGCGGCATGGCCTTGCACGGGAACCGGGGCGCGAGAACGGGCGGCGTCCTCGGCGTCACCGGCCCAAGCCGCGCGCCAAGCGGCGAAGGCCCGGGACTGGTCCGGCGTGAGCCGCGAATTAACCCGTTCCACCAAGGACACGAAGAGGGACTTGGCGGTGACCTCCAGCTCGGCGCCCGCGCGGTCGTCTGCATCGAGCTTTTTCGCCAGTGCCAGCAAAGGAGACTGTTTTGCCGCCGCTTCCCGGAAGATTTTTCGCAACGCGTCGAAGGTTTCCCCGGCCAGGCCGGCGCGAGTGGTGAGCGCGGCATACGCGGAAGCGACCGGGAAAATTTGTTCCACGATTTCGTCCGGGGTGGCCGGCCGGCCCAGGCTGGCATCCTCAAGCGATGCCTGGTCCAGCCAGGCGTCGAGAAACTTCGCGGATTCCGAATCGAGCGCGGCCTGGCAGGCATCGCGCACTTGCGCGCGAAACGCCTTTAATCGCGCCGGAAGCTGGCTCAAGCGCGCGCGAATTTCCCCGGACGCCAGCGCCTCTTGCAGGAATTGGTCGCGCCGGGCGAGGCAGTCCGCAAAAGCCAGGCGAAGTTGGGCGAGCGCGGTGGCGGAAAGGTCATGATCCAGCGTCAACGCGGCCCAGAGCGAGGAGAGGTCAAGTCTCGCGCGAAGACCGCGCTCAAGTCGGCGGCGGGGAGCATCGGCCACGGGGGAGGAATTCTGAAAATGTCCCGCCAGCTTGCCGGCGAGCGACTCGGTGGGCGTGGTATGGAAGACGAGGGCGAAGGGTATCCTGGCCGCGGGCAACTCCGGCCGGACAAAGCAAGAAAAGGCGGGACGCGGCTCATTCGTGCCGGGATAAAACCGGGAGGTCCCCAAGCTGTCGATGGCCTCCACGCGATAGCGGACGATCTGGTTGCCGGATTGTCCCGGAATGGCGGCGGCGTAGTGCTGGTTGACCTGTTGCACCATCGGGAGCGAGATTTCGGCCGACTCAAAACCGGCCCCGGCCAGGCGATAGCGCAGCCTCACCTCGCGCAAACCGTCCAGCGCGAACACCTCGGCACGCACCTCGATGGGTTGTCCCGCAGGCGCAGACTCGCCCGGACCTTGCACATTGCCGATCATGGGCGGCAGGTGGGCGGAAAAGGCGGTGTTGCGGCGGCCGGGACTCCCGCCGGGGCGGCCAGGATCTGGAGAAAGCGGCGAGGATTCCCAATTGTTCGCCAGATCGCTGACGGCCGAGGGCGAAACGCGCTCCAGCGAGGCCGACCAACCATCGGGACTTTGCGGCCAGGGCTCATGGTCCGCGTACCGGACGCGGTCCACCAGTTTGCCCGAGGCATCCTCCAACTCGATTCGCTGACCGGAGTGCTTCAGGCTGGTGTCGAACACGCCCGCCACCTCGACCGGATAATATTTTTCAAACAACTCGCGATTACGGCAGACCACCACATAACCACCGCCCGCGACGCGCGCTCCGGCGGGAAAAGTGAAACGAATTCCCTTGGTGAACTGCCAGCCGCCAAGGCTCACCGGCTCAGGGGAATCATTGAACAACTCAATGTATTGGAGTTCCGCGAGATCCGCCGGGGCGTGGTAGAAAATCTCGTTAATGACCACTTTTGCCTGGGCGGCCAGACAATACACCATCGCCCCGGCCAGCAGGCCGACGTTCGAGAGTCTTTTTCTCATGCGGGCACAGTTCACGCGCACCCGTCCTTAGAACGCGCCGACCCGCCGTTTAGTCGCAAAAAATGCGATTGAAACGTGATTGTTACCTGGCCCGATGGATTTGGGGTCAGGCCCCCACCTGGGACCGCAGGGCGTCGCAGATGCGCTTGCTCCAGGACTGGACCAAAGCGAGATCGCGGGCCTCAATCAGGAGCCGCGCCTTTGGCTCCGTTCCGGAATAGCGCAAGAGGACACGCCCGCCATTTTCCCGGGCGGCGTCCTCCGCCTGGCGCAGCAAGTCCGGCACATGGTTCAACTGGTCGAAGGGGACCTTCTCGCGAACCCGCACGTTGGAAACCAGTTGCGGGAACCGGGTCCAGCACTTCGCCAGCTTGGAAAGCTGGGTGTCCGTGGCTTTCATGATCCGCAAAATTTGCAGCGCCGCGACCAACCCGTCGCCGGTGGTTCCGAAGTCCTTGAAGATCAAGTGCCCGCTCTGCTCGCCGCCGAGGTTGTAATCGTTATTGAGCATCTCATCGATGACGTACTTGTCCCCCACCGGCGTGCGAATCATGCGGCCTCCCGCCGCCTGCAACGCGGCTTCCAGACCGGCGTTGCTCATCACGGTGGCGACCACCGTCTTGTTGACCAGGCTGTTCTCCCGCAACATTTCCAGGCCGGCAATGGCGAGGATGTCGTCACCGTCGATCAATTTGCCGGTCTCATCGCAAAGCAGGACGCGATCGGCGTCACCATCGTGGGCGATGCCGATGTGCGCGCGGTGCTCCCAAACCTTCTGGCACATGGACTCGGGGTGCATCGAGCCGCAATTGAGGTTGATATTCGTGCCGTCCGGCTGGTTGGCGTAAACAAAAACCTCCGCGCCCAGCTCGCGCAGGACGCACGGCGTGGCCTTGTAGGCGGCGCCGTTGGCGCAATCGAGCACAATGCGCATGCCGTCCAGCGTGAGGCCGCGCGGAAAAGAGGACTTGGCGAACTCGATGTAACGGCCCAAGGCGTCATCGATGCGGACGGCCTTGCCAATCTGGCCGGCGGTGGGGCGGATGTTCTCGATCTCGCCGCTGAACACGAGCTCTTCGATGCGGCCCTCCACGGTGTCATCGAGTTTGTAGCCATCCGGCCGGAAAAACTTGATGCCGTTGTCGTCGTACGGATTGTGCGAGGCGGAGATCACAATGCCCGCGTCCGCGCGCAAGCTGCGCGTGACGTAAGCCACGCCCGGGGTGGGTAGCGGTCCAATGAACAGGACGTCCACGCCCATCGAAAGGATGCCCGAGGAGATGGCGTTCTCCAGCATATAACCGGAGAGACGCGTGTCCTTGCCGATCACGATTTTGTGGCGGCCGCGACCGCGCGGACCGCTTTCCAGGCTGCGAAAGATGTGCGCGGCGGCACGGCCCAGCTTGAGGGCCGTCTCGGCCGTCACGGGCTCGATGTTGGCGGTGCCACGGACACCGTCTGTGCCGAAGATTTTCTTGGGTTGGCTCATGTTATACAACTGCTTTGACCGGCATTGTCAGGGACTCACGCGCTCGACTCTGACGAACGGCGGCGTCACTTGAGTGACCACCGTCCCGGGCGGTTGAATGACCTGGATCCGCTGGCTGGCGGCTTCCATGTCCCGTCGCTCCGTCAGGTTCACAAACACTTGAATATCCCGCGGCCGGACTTTTTTCAATGTTTCCGGATCACCGGCCAAAGTCACGGAGACCATGTCCGGCGAAACCTTGAATCCACGGAGGTCGGCGGCGACGGTGAGCACGGTGATGGGAAGGTTGACGAACTCGACGGGCAGGGAACTGTTCGTGGCGGGTGTGAACCGCACGTCACCGTCAATGCTGGAATGAATGGCCAGCCAGATGAGTGTGGCCAGCAGGATGGAGAGCAGCTTCCACCAGAAATTATGGACTATGTAGCTGCGCCAAGGCATGTCAGTGGGATTCAGCCTGCCGGGCGGCCGGACCGGGCTTGGTCGCGCGCTGGCGCCAGCCCCGCAAGAGTTCCGCGATGCCGCGAGAGCGCCCCCGGCGGACCAGCACCGAGGTGAGGAAAGCGCGCAACTCCTCGGACGTCACCGGCCGGACCAACTGCCCCTTGTAAGCGTAGGAAATAGAGCCGGTTTCCTCCGAAACCGCGACGACCACGGCGTCAGTTTCCTCGGAGAGGCCAATCGCGGCGCGGTGACGAGTACCGAGAGATTTGTGCAGGTCCTGCCGCTGGGTGAGCGGAAAAATGCAGGCCGCGAAGGCAATGCGATCCCCCTTGATAATCACCCCGCCATCATGACTCGCGTTGTTCGGACAGAAGATGGTCTCGAGC
>CAZMLP010000123.1:0-3922 GCA_964566745.1 uncultured Verrucomicrobiota bacterium
AGCGCGCGCTATTGACGGCTTACGCGGACACGGACGCCGCCATTCGCGCCATCAACAGCGTCCAGATTGACCACTACCTGATGAAGCCGTGGGATCCGCCGGAGGAACGGCTGTTCGGCGTGGTGGACGATTTGCTCGACGACTGGCAGGCCTCGTATCGGCCCGTGTTTGAGGGAGTGCGCGTGCTGGGGCATCGCTGGTCTCCACAGGCGAACGAGATTCGCGATTTTCTCGGCCGCAACTTTGTGCCGCACCAATGGCTCAACCTTGAAACCGACGAGCCGGCCAAACAGTTGCTCGATTCCACCGGCGCGGACATTTCGGCCTTGCCGGTGGTGGTGTTTCCGGACGGGTCTTTCCTGGGCAATCCGCCCGTGACCGAGGTGGCCCGCAAGCTGGGACTGAAAACGAAGGCGGAATTTCCGTTTTACGATCTGGTGGTCGTTGGCGCCGGACCCGCCGGCCTGGCGGCGTCGGTTTATGGGGCCGCGGACGGCTTGCACACCTTGCTCATCGAGCGGGAGGCCCCCGGTGGCCAGGCGGGCCGCAGCTCGCGCATCGAGAATTATCTCGGGTTTCCCGTGGGACTCAGTGGCGGTGACCTTGCACGCCGCGCGGTCGCCCAGGCGCGGAGATTCGGCGCGGAGATTCTTGCGCCCCAAGAGGTCAAAGGAGTGCGGATCGAGGGCCCGGCGCGCGTGTTGACCCTTGCGGATGGCGCGGAGGTCGGCTGCCGCGCGCTGCTCATTGCCAGCGGCATCGCCTTTCGGAAGCTGGAGATTCCTGGTTTGGAGCGGCTCAACGGCGCGGGCGTTTACTATTACGCGCCGATGTCCGAGGCGTTCTCGTACCGGGATGGCGACATTTATATCGTTGGTGGCGCCAATTCGGCAGGCCAGGCGGCGATGTACTTCTCCAAGTTCGCCCGCCACGTCACGATGCTGGTGCGCGGCGATTCCCTGTCGGACACCATGTCGCAGTATCTGGAAAACCAGATTGTCGCGACGAAGAATATCACGGTGCGAGTCAATTCCAGCGCCGTCGCGGTGGAAGGGGTTGACCGCTGTGAGGCCATCACCATTCAAAACAACAAGACCAAGTCCCGGGAAACCGTCCCGGCCAGCGCGCTGTTGATTTACGCGGGGGCCATTCCCCGCACCGACTGGCTTGCGGACGTGGTCGAGCGCGACGCCCAGGGTTATCTGATTTCCGGCCAGCATCTCCTGCGCGATGGACGCCGCCCGAGGGGGTGGACGCCGGATCGCGATCCGTTTTATCTGGAAACCAGCGTGCCGGGCATCTTCGTGGCGGGCGATGTGCGCCACCGGTCGGCGAAGGGGGTCACTTCGGGCGTTGGCGAAGGGGCCATGGCCGTGAAGCTGGTGCACGAATACCTCGGCCTTTTATGAGCTTGGATTCCGCGGCCCTCCAGCAGGTTCGGACGATGCCGTTGTTCGCCCAACTGGACGACACCCAACTGGGCTGCATCGAGCCGGGCGAGGTGATTGACCTCCCTGCCGGGGCTGTGCTGGTCTCCGAGGGGGAGCGCTTCCCGTTTTTTTTGGTGGTGCTCGCGGGCGAGTTGCGACTCACCCGCACGTATGACCGGCAGTCCGTCTTGATGGGCTCCATCAAGCCGGGCAGTTACACCGGCGAGACGACGCTGCTCCTGGATGTGCCTTGGATGGCGACGGCCCGGGTGGCCAAGTCCGTCAAGCTGTTCCGCGTCGGCGAGGATGAATTCTGGCACATGCTGAGCACCTGCCGCACCGTCGCCCGGGAACTATTTCGCAGCGCCGCCAACAAGGTGCGCAACATGGAGGGTTACTCCCAGCAGAGGGAAAAACTCGCCGCCCTTGGCACCATGGCCGCGGGCCTCGCGCATGAGTTGAACAACCCGGCGGCGGCGGCCCGGCGCGCGGCCTCCCATCTCCAAGAGACCACGGATAAAATCCAGTGTCTCCTTTGCCAACTGACCAAATCCCTGGAACACGAGCATTGGGAGCATCTGTTGAACGGCTCGGAGGATGCCATGGAGCGTTTGGCGAAAACTCCCGCGCTCGACCACCTGGAACGCAGTGACCGGGCCGAAGCTGTTGCCTCCTGGCTCGAGACTCGCGGCCTGCCCATGGCGTGGGAACTGGCCCCGACGTTCGTAAGTGCCGGCCTTGACACCGGCTGGCTGGAGGAATTGACCCGCCGGCTTCCGGCGGAGAGCCAGGTGGATGCTTTGGGCTGGCTGGAGGCGCGGCTCAATCTGAAAATATTGCTGGGCCAGATCGAGCAGAGCACGGGACGCATAGGCGAGCTGGTGAAGGCCGTGAAGTCCTACACCTACATGGACCAGAGCCCGATGCAGGAGGTGGACATCCATGAGGGCATTGAGAGCACTCTGACGATGCTTGGTCACAAACTGAAAAATGTGACCTTGGTCCGGTCCTTTGACCGCTCCGTGCCACGCATCCCGGCGTATGGCAGCGAACTCAACCAAGTGTGGACCAACCTCATTGACAACGCCATTCACGCTGTGAATGGCTGCAGCAAAATCTGCGTCGGCACCTGCGTGGTGGACAATCAACTGCTCGTGGAGATTGTGGATTACGGCGCGGGCATCCCGCCGGAAATTCAGGCGCACATGTTCGAGCCGTTTTTCACGACCAAACCGGTCGGGACTGGCACCGGCTTGGGCTTGATCATCAGCAACCGGATCGTGGCGGACCGTCACGGGGGCGAAATCGAATTTGAGTCCAAGCCGGGCGAAACCCGTTTTAAAGTGTGGCTGCCAATGGAGCGACTCATCCCAGTCGTGCCACCCAAATAAACGACTTCTTTGTAGCGGCCTGTGTTTTGGCGCCCGCGCGTCAAACGGGACTCCGCTATGCTTTGGGCAAACCCACCTTGGCCAGATAGATGCTCGTTTTGCCTTCGTGCGAGGAGTAGTAGCTGACCCAAAGCAAGCCGTGGTGCCAGACGAGGCCCGCATAGCTCGTGTCGCCACCGGAGGGAAGTTTTAGAAACTCGGTCAGGCGGCCCGAGCCGGGATCGACCCAGGCGAGCGCGGTGCGAACCGGCGCGTCGTAGAAGCGCACGGCAGCAACGATGCGGCCATCCGGCAGACGAAGCATTTGCGGGCCACCAATGCGGGCGCCCGTGTCTTTCCATTCCCATCGGGTATAGGGCGGACGGGCCACGCCGAGCTGGCCGTTGGCGGCGGGGCCATCGCGACGCAGCAGACAGAGGGCGGCGCCGTCCGGCTGGAAGATGAGCCCGGTCTCATTGGGACGCCCGCCCGTGAAAAGCTCGGGAAGCAATGTGCTGAAGTCCTTTCCGTCGCGGCTGGAATAAAGCCGCACGGAGCGTTCGGCCTTCGTGGTGTCATAGCCGATGCCGTAGGCCATCCCTTCGTGCCAGGCCACCCGCCACATCCAAAAGTCCGGCTCGCCCACGGGAGTCTCGGTGCTCCAATTGCGGCCATCGGTGGAGAACCAGGCCAGCGTCTGGTGCGTGTGGGCGGCCGGTTGCGGAAGCGCGACAGCAGCGGTGAGCATTAAATGGCCGCTCGGGGCAAGAACGATCTTTGGATCCCGCAAATCGCCGAGCGACGAAGTGATCCGCGCAGCCGAAGTCCACTCGTTTCCATCCTTGGATGCCAGCACGCGGATGGCGCCGTCCGGCGAGACATGCTTCTGGCCCTCGCGAAAGACGCAGAACCACTCGCCGCGAAAACGGATCAAATCGGTGAACGCGTTGTGCGGGGCGGCATCCCAAATCTTGCGCGCCTCAAGCAGTTCCGGCTTTTGGTAAACCGCGCGCGGCGGATAGGTGTGGCAACCGGCCAAAAGCAACAGGCAGCCGAGGGCGGTGAGACGGTTGGTCATGGACCGATGTTTTCAACCTCGGGAGGACGGCACAAGGGAAAATC
>CAZMLP010000124.1:0-5050 GCA_964566745.1 uncultured Verrucomicrobiota bacterium
ACGATGGTCGAGCCGGCCTTGGCGTAGCTGTTCCCAAAAAAGCCCATGAGCGCGCCCATCTTCCATGCCCCGACCGCCGCGAGGATACGGCCAAGATTGTAGGAGAGTCCTTGTCCGGTGGCGCGAACGCGCGTGGGAAAAAGCTCGGGCAAATAGAGCGGCAACCAGCCGTAGAACGACGCGGTGGTGAAGCCAACCAGCCACACCATGACGAGAAACGCGGCGTTCACTTCCGCGAAGAAGCGGAACAGGACGCTGCACACCGCGAGCGCGCTGACGCACAGGGCGAAGAAGACCGGCCGGCGCCCGAACTTGCCGCCGAACAGTGGCGCCACGAGGCTGCCGAACACCGCCCCCAGCGCGGACGCGAATTGCACGTGCGCCTTCACGCGCGGCAGCTTGCCGCCGGTCATTTGGTCGGCCCAGAGAGGCAGCCATTGCACAATGCCCCACGTCACGATGAGCGCGATGGACGAGAAAGCGATGGCCAGCAAAGTGTTCTTGAGGAGCGGCGCCCGGAAAATCTCCCGGATGGGTTGGGAGGGGCCGGACCGGACCGATTGCCTCCACCGCTCGGATTCGGGCACGAACAGCCGCAGAAAAAAAGTGAGCAACGCGGGCGCGGCGCCAATCAACATGACCCAGCGCCAGGAATCCTGGGTGATCGGAATCCACATTCCAACCAGCGCGATGGCGGCGAAGCCAAGGTTGGCCGAGGCGCCAATGGCTCCAGCCATCAAGGGCCGCCATTTCTCCGGCCAGCATTCCATCACCAGCGCGACGCCCAGGGACCATTCGCCGCCCATCCCGAGCGCGGCAATGAACCGGAAAAATCCGAGATGCCACGGCTGCGTCGCGAAGTAACATCCGGCGGTGAAGAGGGAATAGCAGAGGATGCTCAGGGTCATCGCGCGCACCCGGCCGATGCGGTCCCCCAACCAGCCGAACACCACGCCGCCCGCCGCCGCGCCGAGCAGGAACAAGGCGGTGACGACGCCCATCCAATATTGCACGAACCCCTCTCCCGCCTGCGCTGTGGCTTGCATCTGATGGAGGGCAGGGCGCGCCACAAGCGGGAAAATGCCCATCTCCAGACCATCGAACAGCCAGCCGAGGAAGGCGGCCAGCAGGGTCATGCATTGGGCCTGTTGGAGGCGCGGGTTATTGGTCATGCGCGTTGGAGTCCTCGCATTGATACGGAGGTGAACCAGAAATGGCGATTCATTTGTTGGCGTGGACAATGCGTCTTTTCAATCTGTTTCCCGCGCGCTACAACCTCCGCGATGTCCGCGCCAACCGAGCCGCGATCTCCCGAGGTCCCTCTCTCCGCGCAGCCTCACGACCGGCTTCACAATGCCGATCTGGCGCCGACCCGGCCGGAGCAACGCACATGGACGCTCTGGAGCATCGCCGCGCTCTGGGTGGGCATGTCGATCTGCATCCCCACATACACCATGGCCAGCGGGCTCGTCACCCAAGGCATGAATTGGTGGCAGGCAACACTCACAGTCTTCCTGGGCAACGTGATTGTGCTCGTGCCGCTGACATTGAATGCCCATCCGGGAACGGCCTATGGCATTCCGTTCCCGGTGCTGTTGCGGTCCTCGTTTGGAACGTTCGGCGCAAACATTCCGGCGCTGTTGCGCGCCTTGGTGGCATGCGGATGGTTCGGCATCCAGACCTGGGTGGGCGGCGCGGCAATCTATACCAGCAGCTCGGTGTTGCTCGGCTTCGATCCGGCGGCAAAGACCTTGCTGCCGGTGCTGGGCATTTCATCCGGGGAGTTGCTTTGCTTCCTGCTCTTTTGGGCGCTCAACATGCTCATCATCTGGCGCGGAATGGAAAGCATCAAGTGGATCGAGATCTGGAGCGCGCCGTTCCTCATCGTCACCGGTTTGGGCTTGCTGATTTGGGCGGTGATCGCCGCGAAGGGGTGGGGACCGATCCTCGACCGGCCGTCGAAATTTGCGAATGCGGCGGAATTCTGGCCAGTCTTTGGCGCGGGGTTGACGGCGATGGTCGGCTTTTGGGCGACCCTCTCGCTGAACATTCCGGACTTCTCCCGCTTTGCCCGCTCGCAACGGGACCAGGTGCTGGGCCAGGCGCTCGGGTTGCCGCTCACAATGACGTTCTATTCCTTCCTCGGCATTGCCGTGACCAGCGCGACCGTCGTGGTTTTTGGCGAGGCGATTTGGGATCCCGTGCAGCTCGTGGCGAAGTTCGGCAGTCCGCTGCTTTCGTTGGTGGCACTGGTCACCTTCGCGGTGGCAACGCTCTCGACGAACCTCGCGGCGAACGTGGTGTCGCCGGCGAACGATTTTTCCAATCTCGCCCCGCGCCACATCAGTTTCCGAGCCGGCGGCTTGATCACCGGTGTGATCGGCATCCTGATTTGTCCGTGGAAGCTCTACCAAGACCCCCGCGGATACATTTTCGCGTGGCTGGTTGGGTATGGCGCGCTACTCGGGCCAATCGGCGGGATTATGATCGCGGATTATTTCGTGGTGCGACGGAAGCGCCTGAATGTCCCCGCGCTCTATGACCTCGCGGGGGAATATCGTTACACGAGCGGCTTTGGTATCCCGGCAATGACGGCTTTTGTCCTGGCGACGATTCCGAATATTCCCGGGTTTCTCGTCACGGTGAGGTTGCTTTCTCCTCACCTTGTGCCTGACCTGTTTGGCACGCTTTATAATTACGCGTGGTTTGTCGGGTTCGCCCTCGCGTTCGGGATCTATGTCCTACTGCGGCGGGCATGGCCGAAAGCATAAGCCCGCCCTGGCGAGACGGGTCCTTTTAACGCTGCAACTGCTTTTCCAGATAATGCACCGTCTGGCGCACATGCGGGTCCACCTCCATGCGGTCTTTCACGAGGCGGCAGGCGTGCAACACCGTTCCGTGATCACGTCCGCCGAACGCCTCCCCGATGGTGGTGAGCGAGCTGTCCGTGAACTGCCGCGCGAGGAACATGGCAATCTGGCGCGGGAACGCGATGTTCTCCGGCCGACGCTTGCTGGTCATGTCCGCCAGGCGGATATCAAAATGCTCGGCCACCTTGCGCTGGATCGAGTCGATGCTGATGACCGTGCGGCCCTCTTCGTGGAGGATTTCCCGCAACAAACCCTCGACCACTTCTTGGGTCAGTTTCTGACGGGTCAGCGAGGCGTAGGAAGCCACGCGAATCAGGGCGCCCTCCAGCCGGCGAACGTTGGTGCGAATCCGGTTGGCCAAGAAACTAAGAATCTCCTCGGACAACTCGGAATTCATCCCCCGCGCTTTCTTGCGAAGAATTGCGATGCGCGTCTCGACATCCGGGGGCTGGAGGTCGGTCGAAAGACCCCACTCAAAGCGCGACACCAGGCGCTGCTCAAGATTTTGAATCTCGCTGGCCAGGCGGTCGCTGGTGAGCACGATTTGCTTGTGCGCCTCGTGCAGAGCATTGAACGTGTGGAAAAACTCCTCCTGAATCCGCTCTTTGCCCGCGAGAAACTGGATGTCATCGATCAACAGCACGTCCGTCTGGCGGTATTTTTTGCGGAACCGGGCGAGCTGGTTGTTTTGAATCGCGTCGATGTACTCGTTGGTGAACTTCTCGGACGACACGTAGGCAACGCGGGCGTTCTTCTTGTGCTTCGCGACGTGCTGGCCAATTGAGTGCAGCAGGTGGGTTTTGCCGAGACCCACGCCGCCATAGAGGAAAAGCGGGTTATAGGATTTGCCCGGCGCCTGCGCCACGGCCATCGCCGCCGCGTGCGCGAAGTTGTTGTTGGCACCCACCACAAACGTGTCGAAGGTGTTGTTCGGGTTGAACACCACCTCCGGCACGACACCCAAACGATGAGATGATTCCTCAGGCTCGGAGATCGCGACAGGCGGCGGCGCGGCGGGAGCGTGGGCGCTCGCGGGAGTGAGGCCGCGATTGATCACTTTAAAGCTGACGGCAATTTGCTGGCCCGAGACCGAGCTCAATGCCTTCTGGATCACGTCCAGATAATTATCCTTGAGCCACACCTCGCAAAAATCGTTGCTCACGGCGAGCGTCAAAGTGTCATTCTCCAACTCCAGCGGATACAAGGGGGCGAACCACAAGTTGAAGGTGTCGGCGTTCAGCAGCGACCGCAATTGCGCCAGCGCGCCAGCCCAGATTTGCGCGGCTTGCGGAACCTCGGCAACTTGCGGCAAAAGCGTGTCTAACGTCGATTTATTCACCGGGAGATGTGACATTTCGTTTTAATCGCCAGTTCTTCTTTTTATGGACCGGAAAAACAGGTTATCTGGTTTCCGCCGAAAATCGCAAGCCAAGCTCGAATGAAACGCGATGACGGCGTTGCATCTTTTTGATTTGGAGCAGGTTGCGCATTTTTCTTTTGTCTGAGGCCGGGGCAAGAAGGCCGTTTTCAGGGCGTTTCCATTCAGCGGTCAGATGGGCAGTGTATTAAGAAAACTCGCCCGCTCTCGACGAGTAGAAAATATTAACTGTTGTTCCCGCGTTATTCACAACGTGACCAAAGGGCCTGTTTACAGGTGTTTCGTGACATTCTCGTGTCTGCGATCCGGGCATGGCCGGACTCCTTGAGCAATTTGAGTTCCGCGAGCAATTTTTCATTTACAATTTTGTCACACAAGGGAACGGCCCGTCAGGCTTTGCGGTTACGCGCGAACTCCGATTTCCAGACGTAACGAAACATTAATGTGCGCAACGCGGCCGTGAGCGGAATCGCCAAAACACCGCCCAAAACACCGCCCAAAAGCGTGGTGCCGACCATCACCGACACAATGATGGTCAGAGGATGCAACCCCACGCGGTCGCCCATGATGCGCGGTGAAATGAACAATCCTTCCAGCAATTGCACGAGGCCAAAGATCCCGAGCACCAACAGCGGATGCAACCAGTCGCCGAATTGCACCAACGCGAGTATCAACGCAGGGACCAGGCTGAGCATGACACCAAGGTAAGGCACGATGCTGAGCATTCCCGCCACCAGCCCGAGCAGAAACGCGTAGTTCAGACCAATGCAGAGGAATCCGATGGTCAGCAACGCGCCGTCCG
>CAZMLP010000125.1:0-2047 GCA_964566745.1 uncultured Verrucomicrobiota bacterium
GCTAGCCTTTTGTATTTTATTTAAGGAACATGTCATTGTTTTTAAAGAAAAACGAAAAGCGCGACCGTAACAGCGACGGTAAACTGCCCCCGCGAACTTGGTTTCTTTGGGTGGCCATTTTGGGCACTATTGTCCTGCTCATGCTCTTCAAAGAGCGCGGGGAGCCGAAATACGAGAGCCTCAATTTCCTGCAATTCATGTCGCTGGTTGACTCCAACCGGATCGAAAGCGCCAAGATTGTTTATGATTCCACCAATCCCGATCGCCGTGACATCATCGGCAAGTACAAGGTCAAGGATGGCGCGGTGAATTTTCGCATCAAGACACCGCTGTCCCCGGCGGTCCAGGACAAGCTCTTGATGACTGGCAAATTCGAAACCGAGTCACCCAACACGCTGTTGATCAATTTCTTTTATGGAATTTTGCCGTTCATCTTTATCGCGGTTCTGATTTATATTTTCTTCATCCGCCAAATCAAAATGGCGGGAAAGGGCGCGCTCAATTTTGGCAAAAGCAAGGCGCGCATGCTGACGAAGGAGAAGAACCGCACGACTTTCAAGGATGTGGCGGGCGTCGAGGAGGCCAAGGAAGAGGTGTCCGAATTGGTTGATTTCCTCAAGGACCCGAAGAAATTTCAGAAGCTTGGCGGACGCATCCCGAAGGGAATCCTGATGGTCGGCGCGCCCGGCACAGGCAAGACGCTGCTCGCCAAGGCAATTGCCGGCGAGGCCGATGCCGCGTTTTTTAGCATCAGCGGCTCGGACTTCGTGGAGATGTTCGTGGGTGTCGGCGCCAGTCGCGTGCGCGACATGTTCGAGCAGGCGCGCAAGAACACGCCGTGCTTGATCTTCATTGACGAAATTGACGCTGTCGGTCGCAGTCGTGGTCATGGTTTGGGCGGCGGCAACGATGAGCGTGAGCAGACATTAAATGCCTTGCTCGTCGAGATGGACGGCTTTGACACGCAAGAGGGCATCATCATCATCGCGGCCACAAACCGTCCTGATGTGCTTGATCCCGCAGTGCTCCGCCCCGGCCGTTTCGACCGGCAAATCACGGTGAACCTGCCGGACGTTCGCGGTCGCGAGTCAATCCTCAAAGTGCACGCCCGCAATGTGAAGCTCGACCCGACGGTTGATCTCGCGGTGATCGCGCGCGGCACGCCAGGTTATTCCGGCGCGGAACTGGCGAACCTTCTGAATGAGGCCGCTTTGTTGGCGGCCCGCACGGGCAAGAAAGCCATCGGCATGTCCGAGCTGGAGGAGGCGCGCGACAAGGTCCGCTGGGGCCGCGAACGCCGGAGCCTGGCCATGACGGCCGAGGAAAAGAAATTTACTGCCTGGCACGAGGCTGGCCACGCGCTGGTAAACGTGGTGCTGGAGCACACGCATCCCTTGCACAAGGTCACCATTATCCCACGCGGTCAGTCGCTTGGGTCCACGATGTACCTTCCAAAGGACGATGTCTTGAGCCGTCGCCGCAAGGAGATGCTCGACACCATTGCCGTGACTTTGGCCGGGCGCATCGCGGAGGAGATTATCTCTGGTGACATTTCCACGGGTGCCGCCAGCGACATCCAGCAAGCCACACAACTGGCGCGCGCGATGGTCTGCCACTGGGGCATGAGCGAAAAGCTTGGGATGATCCAGTACGGGGAGAACAATGAATATGTTTTCCTCGGTCGTGAAATGTCGCGCAGCAAGGATTACAGCGAGAAGACCTCGCAAGAAATTGACACCGAGGTGAAGTCGATCATCGACGACGCGTATCGCCGCGCCAAGACAATCATCGACACCCACCGCGACAAGCTGGAGATCGTGGCCAACGCGCTGCTGGAATACGAGACGCTCGACGGGACCGTCGTCGCGGAAATCGTCCGCACCGGAAAATTTACGCCCCCGGAGCCGCCTCCCCGGATGGATCCGCCCAGCGGCGCCATGGCGGCGACTCCGCTGCCCGAGGTGCCGAAGCCGGTTCCGCCGAAGCTCGATCCGGGCTTGGGCGGCTCGCCGGCGCCGGCTGCGGCTTGACGGTGGCAGGCGTTTCA
>CAZMLP010000126.1:0-4824 GCA_964566745.1 uncultured Verrucomicrobiota bacterium
TAGTGCCGAAAAGAAGTAGCCCTTCTCCGCGCGATAACGCTCCAGCGCGAGCACCACATCGTCTTTTCGCTTCCAGAACTGGTTGAAACCAATCTCCTCGATCTGCGCCACGCTGAAGGACCGCCCGTTCTCGATGTATTCCTTGCAATCGACGGTAATGGCCTGCGGCGCCGGTTTCGAGGTGAGCACTGATCCCGAGGCGAACAATTTTTCGGTGAACTCGGTCGCGTTGACGCCGGATTTTTTTTCCAGCCATTCGAGAATCTCCGCGTCCCGCCGCGTGGTGGTGGGCGAGGTCAGATTGAGCGTGTCCGAAACCAGCCCCGCCAGCAGGAGCCCGGCGATGGCCGGGGAAAGCTCGATTTGATAGCGGAAGAAACAATCCGCCACAATGGTGCTGGTTGATCCCACCGGCTCGTTGCGGAACAGGATTGGTTGCTGGGTGGTGAGACTGCCAATACGGTGATGGTCCACCACCTCGATGATCTCCACCTTGTCCGCGCCGCTCACTGCCTGGGTCAGCTCGTTGTGATCCACGAGGATCAATTGGCGCTCCACTTTTTTGAGGAAGTCGGACTTGGAGAGAATGCCCACCACGCGCCGCTCGTCGTCCAGCACCGGGAAGGCTTGAAAATGGGAGGCGGCCGCCACGTCCTGCACGCTGGCCAGCGTCTCGTCCTCGTTCAACGAAAGGAAATGCTCGTCCAGCATGTGATCGACCGTGATCGCCGCCCGGCAGAGCATCGCCGTCGTGGCGCTGTCATGCGGCGAAATGATCACGCTCACCTCGCAACGCCTGGCCTCGGCCAGCAACTCGTCACTAATGCCCAGCCCGCCGGTGATGATGAGGATTCGCACCCGCCGCTCAATGGCCAGTCGCTGGATTTCCTGGCGGTCGCCCACCACCACGATCAGCTTTTCCGCCGCATAGGTGGGCAGGCGCTTCGCAAAAGACTCGATCTGCATCGCGCCGATCATCAGGATCAAGTCCTCCTCCCGGTCCGGGTCCATCGCGAACATCATCTTGCCGCCCAAGGTGCGGGTGAGATGCCGCACGGAGGCCAGGACGCGACGCGAGTCGAAAATGCGATTGGTCGCCGGCAGGAAAAACTTGCTCATCTTGAACACCGAGAGCAGACCCCGGCAGGTCCGGTCCGTGTTCAGCACCGGCAACACGCGAATGTTCCGGCTGTCCATCACTCCCAGCGCCTCGGCGACGGTGGCGCGGGTTTGCACTCCCACCACGTTGGTTTGCATCACGTCCCGCACTTTGGGGGAGACGTCCGCCACGAAGCGCGGCGGCGGCATGCCGAACGTCTTTAGGACGAAATCAATGCGGTCATTCGTCTCTCCGCACCGCGCGGCCTCGACGTTCCGCATGCCGGTGCGACGCTTGAACTCCGCGTAACCGATGGCCGAGCAAATGGCGTCGGTGTCCGGATTCCGGTGGCCGATGACAATGACTTCGCTCACGCGCTTAAATTGGAAGCCGGCGCCTCAAGATGCAAGTTTTCGTCCACCCTCGGGAGGCGATTTCTTTGACCCTCGCCCGCGGTTTCCATCACTTGTCACTTGCCTTGAATTGGGTTGAATCGCCTGGAATTTCGGGGGTTTTGAGGCTTGAAGGCGAGGGGGAATTTGAGGCGAAGCCCGGGCCCGGTCCTGCGGACGCGGCCTGTTCCCTTTCCCGGCGCTCGTCCTCTTCGTTCATCTCGTCCACCAGCTTGTTCCCCCAGAGCTGGCGCCGGATTTTGTCTGTTTTCCAATCCAGGAACTCGTTGTCCACCGCCTGGCTGGCATTTTCCGCCGCCTCCCGCGCCTTGCGCTCCACCCCGGCCTTCTCCTCGACCAGGCGCAACCGTCGCTCGTTCTGCTCCGCCTTGCGGACCTTGAGCATGTCCGCCGCGAACTCCCGCAAGCGTTCCCATTGCTTCTCCTCGTCCAAGGAAGCGAACTTCTGCGCCGCCACGGCGTAGCGGGCGGTCAGCCAGACCATCAGCTTCTCGCTCAACGGGGTTTGGTCGGAGGCTTCGGACTCTTTCCAGTCCTCGATCTCCTCGCCGAGGCGCTGGGCCAGTTCCATGGCCTCGCCATGGGCGACCCAGTCGGCGTACGCGCCCTGTCGCCAGGTGCTCAGGTTCTGGGCGCTGACCGGTTTGCCGCCGAACTCGGCGGCAATGATTTGTTGGACCTCGGGCAGGGCGTTGAGCCAGTCGAGCAAAGGCTCACCGCCCTCGCCCTCGGAGAGGCGTTGGTTGAGTTCTTCGCGGATGGCGCGGGGCAGCCGGCCGATTTTACCGATGCGTGGATTCATAGATAGAGACGGGATGGTGATTTAACAGGAGGAAACAGAGAGCGCAGAGAAAAGAGTGTACCCTTGGTCGTCCAGCGTTGCTTTGGCATTTTGGCCATTCAACGGAGCAGCTTATCAGAGTTCCCGTCGTCCGCGCAAAGGTACCGTTGACTGTGTTGACTCTATTGACTGTGTTGACTCTATTAATTGGAAACGCCGGATTGGGGCGGGAAAGGGAGTCGCAAGCGGTTGATTAGGAGGCGGTTTCGCGTTTGCGGAAGAATTGATGAAAAATAATTAGCCACCGAGGGAGAAGAGGAAAAGAGAGGGAATCGCGTAAAACGGATTTTCATCAAGCGGGGCCGGTCCACGACTTGAATATCGTGGCTGTGGTCAGGCCGTCGCCAGGTGACGAGTGGATTCTCACTCCAGGGCAATTCCAAAAATATTGTAGCCACGCAAAGGTGGGAACGGCGCGTTGCGCTGTCTGTTCAACCTCGCCTTTCCAATACAATTGCGGACCTCGCAGCGCGAGGTCCCTACCTAAAAGGGCCACAGTTTTAATTGAATCGCCATAGCCACCGAGGGAGAAGAGGAAAAGAGAGGGAATCGCGTAGGACAGATTTTCATCAAGCCGGGCTGGTCGATGGCTTGAAAGCCGTGGCTACCTTCGTATCGTCACTCCGTGACGGCTGGCCGCTCACCCCGGAGGGGTGGATGAAGTTAGCCGGTGCGCAAGTTCGCGCAGCGAGCGTAGACGCCGGAAACAGCCCGCTCAAGTCACCCCGCGCCCCGGAGGCGAAGCATGAAAATAACTGTGATGCAAGGCACGGTTAGTTCTCAAGCATTTGATTCAATTGTCGAACTTGTCATGCGCCCCTGCCGGGGCGCCATCCGATGAATGACCTGATTCCGGTGGGTGCGCCCGAAAACGGGCTTCCCACCGGCTACCTTCATTCGTGCCTCCGGCACGGTCTTGGCAAACGACCTGTTGGCGGCTGGCCGGTAGAAAACTCCGTTCTCAGATCTGGTCCATGGCTTGAAAGGCGTGGCTAACGATGGCGCACCTACGTGCTGGGGCGCACTCCGTCGGTCCGCAAGCCTTTGGGCGTTGAATTGGGCCAAGTGGAAAACAGAACAACAGAGAACAAAGACCGCTTCGCGGCTCCATTTTGCCCCGCCGGCGTTATGAGGCAGGTCAGAGGCCAGCGCCACCCGGAGGCAGAGCCGTCCAAGAAAACTCCCAAGGACATCAGCAATACCTCCGGACGGAAAAAAGTCTCGCCTCTGCAGGACGCGCTTGCTGTGCTGGACAGGTGAATTTCCCCAGGCGTTTGACGGTTTTGCTTGCGACATTTCTGGGCATCGCGGCGCGCGCGGCGGAGCCGACGTTGACCGACTCCGACCTCCCCCGTATTCCCGCCACGGAACCGGCCCGGGCCCTGGCCACCATTAAAGTCCGGCCTGGATTCCACATCGAGCTGGCGGCGGCCGAGCCGGATGTGGCCAGTCCAGTGGCGCTGGCGTTCGACGAAAACGGGCGGCTGTTCGTGGTGGAGATGCGGGATTACTCCGAGCGGCGCGACGAGCATTTGGGTCGCGTGCGAATGCTGGAGGACACGGATGGCGACGGCCGTTACGACAAGAGCACGGTGTACGCGGACAACCTGCCGTGGCCGACGGCGGTGGTTTGCTATGACGGCGGTGTCTTCATCGGGGCCACGCCGGACATACTCTATTGCAAAGACACCGACGGCGACGGCCGCGCCGACACGCGCGAGGTGGCGTTCACCGGCTTCGCCAGTGACTACGCGCCCTACCAGGTTAGCCGCCTGACCGTGCAGGCGCTCATGAACTCGTTTCAATGGGGCCTGGACAACCGCATTCACGGCTCGGCCAGCCTGAGCGGCGGCAAAATCACCTCGCCCGCGCATCCGGAGATGACGCCGGTCGATTTGCGGGGCCGGGATTTTTCATTCGATCCACGCACGTTGTCGCTCCGCCCGGAGAGCGGCGGCGGCCAGCACGGCATGAGCTTTGACAACACGGGCCGCAAGTTCGTGTGCAGCAACAGCGATCACATCCAGCTGGAGATGTACGAGGACCGTTACGCGGCGCGCAACCCGTTCTTTGCCATGGCCGGCCCGCGTTCGAGCATCGCGATGGACGGCCCGGCGGCGGAGGTCTATCGCCTCAGCCCGGACGAGCCGTGGCGGGTGATCCGCACCAAGTGGCGGGTGACCGGTGTGGTGCAGGGGATGATCGAGGGCGGCGGGCGGCCCTCCGGTTATTTCACTGGCGCGACGGGGGTGACGATCTTTCGCGGCGACGCTTTTCCGGCGGATTATCAGGGGGACGCGTTCGTGGCTGATTGCGGGAGCAATTTAATCCATCACAAGAAACTCCGCCCGGACGGCGTTGGCTTGCGGGCCGAGCGGGCGGCGGACGAGCAAAAATCCGAGTTTGCCGCCTCGACGGACAATTGGTTCCGACCGGTGCAATTCGCGAACGCGCCGGACGGCACGCTCTAT
>CAZMLP010000127.1:0-5570 GCA_964566745.1 uncultured Verrucomicrobiota bacterium
GCAACACCTGTTGCAAGCCGGTCTTGCGCGCGTCCGCCGCCGCCTGGGGCCAGAGCGACATGCCGCTGGCGTCCAAATTGAAGCCGGGCAGCAGGCTGGCCGACTGGACAATGTTGCCTTTGCAGAACAGGGCCGGGCCGGAGATCGACACCGCGGCCGGGAAGTTCGAGGTCCCGTTCATGGATTGCACGGCATCCGCCGCGCGCGCGCCCCAGCCGGTGCCGCCGGATGACGAGGGAATGCCGCTCTGCATCTGCTGCACTTGGTCCGAGTGAGAGAAGAGATTGCTCGGCACCGGCAATGAGTTCCCGAGGTATTGCGAACGGGTCATTGGCTGGACGAGCATGCCGGTGTTCGCGAGGACCGCCAGCTTCCCCTGCCCCCAAAACGGCTGGATGGCCGTGAGGCCGGGGTTCAAGCCATAGGGAGTGTTGTCCGGCGTGACCACCTGGAGCAACGCGCCGTTGCTGTCCGGCAGCGCGAGCGTGCCACGCGCGGCCTTGTAAGAGTTGAACTCCGATTGCGTGAGCGGGACGACGACGTTATGGCCGTCATTGCCGCCCGCGAGGAAGATGCAGACCAGAGCCTTGTAATCGGGATAGCTGGTTTGCGCGAGGGCGTTCATCCGGCCGAAGCCGGCGAGCAACGCCGTGGCGCCACAGCCGCGCAGGAAGTTGCGGCGATTCAAGCGGTAGTAATTCTTCATAAGAGCAACGTGAGAGTTTGGATTGTGGCGGCGTTTAATATTGCACGGCGTATTGCCCGCTGAGGGCGGTGAGGTAAAGCGCGGTCTCGATGCGCGTCTTGGCGTCGTAACCGGGCGCCGCGGCGGTGATGATCGCCTGCTTCATGGCGGCCGGCATGCGGCCGTAAAGAAGGGTTTGATTTGCAGCCTCAACCAAGCCCGCCATGTCGTTCCCGTAAGGCTGGAATGGCGAAAGGTCCACTGTCATGTCCGTCGCGGGATAATTAATGATCGAGAAGAAGAAGTTCCCGCGCAGCACCGCTTCCGTGGCGGAGTAAATCTGGAACTCCGGCCCGAAGAGCGGGCTCTTGGGGACATGATAGAGCGGCGAGTACCAGCCAAAAACCGACGGCGGGTTCAGCGGCGGTTGCGCCATGTAGTCATACAAATAGACCAGGCCGTTGTCCGGGTTGAAATGCCCGTTCAAGGCGCGGAGGAAGTTCGAGATTTGCAGAATCGGCTCCTTGAGGCGACCGCCGTTCACGGTGGGAGAGTCGTTGCGGGCCTCGGGGTCCATAAGGATCGCGGTCACGACGGCCTTCAAATCGCCGCGCACGCCCGCGCCGTTGTTCACAAACACATCGGCCACCCGCTGGATGTAGCCAGGGCTGGGATTGCTCATCACCAGGCTGCGGATGAGGCGCGTGGCGATGAAAGGGGCCATGTTCGGATGGTTCATCAGCGTGTCGATCAGCATGTCGAGGTCTTGCTCGACCGTCTGGCCCGCCGGAAAGGTGACGCCCAAAATCGACTTTGACGTCGTGTCGTGATTCGACTGGCGGGAAACCATCGGAGCGCCGAAATACTCATACACGGGGCCGCTGGCGGGTTGGGCGTAAACCCAGCCGGTCAAGGCGAGCGCCACTTGCGCGACGGTCGCCTGGGTGTAGGTGGGGATCGTCTGGTTGTTACCATCAAGCTTGGGCGAGCCATCCTGGTTCAATTGCACCAGGCCGATGGTGAATAGCTGCATCAACTCGCGGGCGTAATTCTCGTTCGCGCCGCCACCAGGGCCAGGCTTGGTCGAGTTGGCGAGGTCGAGATATTTGCCCATCGAGGGGCAAATCGAGATGTCATGCAGCAAGTTGCGATAGTTGCCAAAGGCGTGCTGGCTGAGCAGGCGCATCCAGGGGAGCATCGCGTCGGCATAGATCAACTTGTTGCCGGAGGTCACAATGATCTGGCTCAACGCGTAGGCGACGCGCTGGCGGAGCTGGTCTTCGGCAATGGTGAAGTTCATCAACTGCCACTCGGCGAGCGTGCCGACCGAGTTGTCGGCCGGAGTCGGAATCGGCGTCTCGGGCAGGTTGAACTGGTAATCGAGATAAGCCGGAATGCCCATCTGCTGCACCGCCGCGAGCGTTGCCGCGTTTGGACCGAAGGAGGATTGCTCGAGGAACCGCGCGTTCGTCAGCGAGACTTGCGCGGGCGGCTGGGCAGTCAAGGTGACGGTGACAGTCGCGGAGGCGGAGGGAACGGCCACTGACGTGGCTTTGACCGTGACGGTCGCGGAACCCGGAGGAGCCGCCGGTGCGGTGTAAACACCGGCGCTCGTGATAAAACCGAGCGTGGCCGAGCCGCCCACGGTATTGTTCACGGCCCACGTGACCGATTGATCCGCGTTGCCGTTTACGGTCGCACTAAAATTTTGGCTGTTGCCGAAGGAGACCGAAGCGCCGTTGGGGGTGATGCTGACGGTAACAGGCGGAGTGATGGTCACAGTAGCCTGCGCATAGGAGGAAGGATTCACCACCGAAGTCGCCCGAATGGTGACTGTCGGGTTCGCGGGAACCGAGGCGGGCGCGGTGTAAACTCCCGAGGAGTTAATCGTGCCCGTCGAAGAAGCCCCGCCATTCACACCGTTAACCGACCATGTCACGGACGTGTTCGGACTGCCAACCAAGGTGGCGGTGAAGGCTTGGGTCTTGGTCACTGCAACGTTCGCGCTCGGCGGGTTCACCGTGACGGTCACTGGCGGCGGCGGCGGCGTCAAGGTCACCGCGGCTTGCGCGAAGACCGCCGGATTAGCGACGGAGGTCGCGCGAATCGTCACGTTGGACGAACCAGGCATCATCGCGGGCGCGGCATAAACGCCGCTGGTGCTGATCGTGCCGTCCATCATGGAGCCGCCCACCACCCCATTTACCGACCAAGTCACGGCGGTGTTCGCGTTGCCGGTCACCGTGGCGCTGAAGCTCTTGCTGGTGGAGAGCGGCACACTTGCGGTCGTCGGGGAGACCGCCACTGTGACCACCGAGGTTTGGACATTCACGTTGACGATATTGCCTGTCACCGCGCCATTCGCGGGCTGGCGAATGGCAAATTTGAGGGTGCCGGGATTCGGAGCCGAGCCGGTCGCGGAAAGCGAGGTGGGGGATATGTATGTTGTCGGAAGGTCCACGCCGTTGGCGGTCGCCACGGAGTCCGGCGCGAAGTTGCTGCCGTTAAAACTGACCTTGAAATTGCCCGTCTGCAGCTTGGAGGGCGAAACGCTCCACAGCCACGGATACGGCCGGGTCAGCGTCAACGTGGCCGCGCCAACTTGATTGGGGTAGGCAACGCTGCGCGCCTTGACGGTCAGGACGTTCGCCGCCGGGATAACGGCGGGCGGCTGATAAAGGCCGGTGGCGCTGATGGTGCCCACCGTCGCGTTGCCACCGACGACGTCGTTCACCGACCAAGTGATGGTATTTGGCGAAATTGGCACGTAGGCGGTAAATTGTTGGGTGCTGGTGAACTCCAGCGACGAGGTGGTGGGGTAAACCGTGATTGACCCAGCCACTTGGGCGCGCGCGAGTCCGGTCACAAGCGCGACCAACGCGAGCAATGTCGGAAGCAGGAAATGCCTTGGTTTTTTCATGAGTTCAGGAACAAACGTTGGTGAATGGCTGGGATGATGGAAACGTCCCTCGAGTCCCGGAGCGAAGGTTCGCGCCGTTGGTGCCAACAGCGGACCTCCGCCGGTTTGCGCAAAGGCCGCGAGGCGAGTCGGAACGATCCCCGCAGTTACCGCACATCGCACAAGCGCCCGCCGTCCAAGCCGCCCGGCGCGACTTCTGGCTGGTCAAGGTGGTGTCCATTCACCACACTTCTACGCCGCTTTTGTGCCAAGGTTACAGGCTTCGAGCGTTGTCTTTCGCTCGATTGGATTTTAACCAAAGAACTGGCAAATCCCATTTCTCGTCGTCTCGAAGATCTTATCAAAACTGCGAGAAATAGACCCGTGGGATGATTCGCAATCCCACGTTTGCGAAAGCAATCCAAAGCGAAACGGGGGTCAATTGCCAAGTAAGGCAACTCAGTTGCCCGATCAAACGCGTCGCAATGTGATATCGCCGCCCCCAGCGTCGTCCGCCGGACTTTGCTTGTCATCCGCAATTGTCCACGAGCAAGTCTTCCGACCGCGCGCCGCACCTATCATGGTGTCCAACGAGTAAACCCAACCGGCAAATATCCGCGATGGCTGCTCGTCATCTCGAGTCCGCGCCAACTCTTGCAAAGTCGCTTCGCGTCGCGCTTCCAGCCCTTCCCGAAGCACCTGGCAGTGATGGATCACCACGCGACCGTCCTCCACTCCAGAATTTTTCGTCAGCATCGAAAACCAGCGGCGCGTATCGGAAGGAACAGAGCCCAGCACCGCCGCGAGATCCAACAATTGCGCCCAGCACGGAAGCATTTCCCACTCAAAGTGAATGGTTTCGAGATTTTTCAGCCCCTCAGTAAACATGCACCAAATGCTGACGAATTTCCTGAAAACTGGCGAGTGCTTTTGAGTCGGCTTCGGTATCCATTCGGGGGATCAGGGCGCCTTCCAAAATAAGTCAACCGATGGCGCGGGACACACGGTTTCTCGCGCCACCGGTTTGGCTTCCCAACCGGAAAACCGAGGGTAAGAGGCCCAAACCGCGCCTTTGTTCCCTGCCCTTGAATTACTGAACTATACCGCCTTCGAATCATCCGCCCGATAAACCAAAAACATCTCGTCGCCGACTCGCCGGCGGGAAACCAAAGCCAATTGGGCCGCGTCCGCCAATCGCGCAAATCCCTTTCCTCCGACAATGGTCGGCGCTTCCCGCCCGCCGAACAACCTCGGGCAAACCGTGACGTGCCACTCGTCCGCCGCTCCCGCGCGCAACAACGCGTCGTTCACTTCGCCTCCTCCTTCGCAAAGTAATCTCCGCACGCCCCACTCCTCGCGCAGCCATTCCAGCGCCGCTGTCACATCGAGTTCGCCGCGCCCAAAAACCCCGACTGCGTCCGCAATCTTGCGCAAGGCCGCCAGGCGCGATTTTGAAGCCCGCTCCGATGTGAGAATGATGATGGGTGCGAACCGTTTTTTGAAAATATCCGCCCGCGGACTCAGGTTGCCCGAGCCACTCACAACGACTCGCAGGGCGTGCCGGGCGAGGCCACGGCGCAGGCGCAATCGCTCGTATTTCGCGCCGCCGGTGTCGAGATACACGTCCTTCTGATCCACGGTGGTCGCGCCGGACATCACCGCATCCGCCGTGGCGCGAAGCTCTTGCATGTGCTCCTGGTCGCGCTTGCTGCTGAAGAATGAGATGGCGCGATTGGCCGTCACGATCTTGCCGTCGGCCGTCATCGCCATGTTGATGAGCACGAATGGGCGCCGGCGGGCCTTGCTTGCTTTGGACTTGGGCTTTGGAAGTTCCATAACCAGTTGAACCACCCCTCAAACAATCAACATCGTGTCGCCATAACTAAAGAAGCGGTAGCGCTCGCGAATTGCCTCCGCGTACGCGGCAATCAGCAATTCGCGCCCGCTCGTCTTGCCGGGGGCGGCGAACGCGCTCACCAGCATCAA
>CAZMLP010000128.1:0-1564 GCA_964566745.1 uncultured Verrucomicrobiota bacterium
CCTCGGCGCCCGCCGCCCGCAACGCAGCGGCCCGGTCGTCCTCGCGGCGGACCATGGCGCGAACCGGAAGTCCGCGATCAAGCAGCAGGCTGGCCACCGTCCTTCCAACCGCCCCAACTTGGCCTGCGGCGCCTGTCACCAGAATTGGTTCGGGGTTATTTGCTTTCACGCCCATCTCCCTTCAGTGTTCTTCTTGGCGGGTGAACTTGGCGGTCGGAAGGCAGTGCGGATCTTCCCGGCGACGATCCCCGGCCGTGCGATCCGGCTTTGGAGAAATCTCATCTGGTGTCTGTTGTTTTGAGTCGCGAGCCGCTCCAGGCCGGCTCATACCACATTCAACTCCACATCAATGTTGCCGCGCGTGGCCTTGGAATAAGGGCATGTCTGATGCGCCGCCTCCAAAATCGATTGCGCCACCTCGCGCTCCAACCCGGGCAGGCTGACATTGAGCCGCACTCGGAGGAAATATCCGTCCTCCCCCGCGCAAAGGTCCACCTCCGGGTCCACCGCCATCTCCGGCGGAAGCTTCACTTTCAGTTTCGCTCCCACGATTTTTATGGCGCTGGTGAAACAGGCGGACCATCCGACGGCTAGCAATTGCTCGGGATTGGTCCCGTTGCCCGGCGTGCCGGGAACCGAAAGCTTCACGTCCAGACGGCCGTCCGAGGTGCGGGACGATCCCCCCTCCCGGCCCCCGGTCGTGTGGGCTTTGGCGGTGTACAGCACTTTCGCCGGCTTGTTCACGGTGGTTTCCTCAGTGGTTGCGGTTGTGTTCATAGTGGTTCTTTCATTTTGGTTTTATTGATGTCCCGGCGCAAAAGGCGCCGACAACAATTCGGCGGGACCAATGATCTCAAAATGCTTATTTATTCATTTATTCCCGCTTATTTATACGCCTTGCTGGGGAAGGATGAAAATCGGGTGAAGCCTGGCTTTCGCGGGAAGCCGCCCCTCGGGAAAATACCAACCGCAAGTTGCGGCGGCGCGATTGCCCGCCTGGAACAATGCGAGTTTTCGGACAAAAGCGGCCGACTGTCCGTTAGAAACTATGGGCGCGGCCACTTCACCCAACACTGCGCGCCGACAAGGCGTGACGAGCGCCCAAATCCTTTGTGGATCTGTAAACGAGGAACAACGAAGTCGGCGCCCGGTTTTGGGCGAAACCCTCCGGGCTGGGGGCCTTTGCCTCTGTCGCTCCTCCTCGACAGATCGCGGGCGAATATGCCTCGTCGTCGCTCCGGCCCCAAAGCCAAAATCCTTCTCAGCGGCGGCAGCCAGAGTTTTTTAACGGGCTGTTAAACCATGGGAATGGTCGTGATTTTTGGTGGTGCAACACTTGTCTTGGCGCGGCCATGGGGGGTTTGGAGACAATTGTTCTCCCCTCCTGCCGGCCGCTTGGCCAGCGAGGCGATGACTGCCAACCACGACCAGCCGCAACGGGCCAGCCGCGCGCTGGTGTTCACATGAGCTTCTTTTTGGCGGCTTCGGCGGGGTTGACCTTCGTGGAGCCGATCTCCTTGCATTCCGTGGTGGCCACGCGGCTGGCGTCAAACTCATTGCCGCC
>CAZMLP010000129.1:0-1848 GCA_964566745.1 uncultured Verrucomicrobiota bacterium
TGTCGAGCGCGTAGCTGGCGCCTGGCACCGCATTGATCGCGGTGAAGGAATTGCCCCCGTTGCCGCTGACAAAGACACCCGTCTTGCCGAGCACATAAAGGCTCTGCCCGTCCGTGGCCATGGGGCCAATGTTGCCCCCGCCGAGCGTGCCCGGGATGTTTTGCGTGACGCGTTGCCACGTTTGGGCGTTGGAGTTGGAGAAAAGCACGGACCAGCAAAACGCCAGTCCCCCGAGGAACAACACCTGATTGCGACGCATGATTTTTCCCAAAGAATCGGATTGGAGCCTTCGACTCCCAAAAAAGGGAGGCACACATGACCCGTTAGAATGCCACTTCCTTCAGCCTGAAATTAAGTGACCGCTATCCCTATACCATTTCTGGAAGTGAAATTCAAGCCCGCGCTCCATCATCCGGGGCATGCTTTGCATCTTGCAGAGTACTGGTGGAGCACCATAGCACGCGCCCATCGTTGCGCATCGCGGATCAACCACGGGCGGCAATAGCAAGATTGGCCCGGCGATATAACAAAACAAAAAGCCCCGGTTTTCACCGGGGCTTGTTCGTGGACCGTGAAGGATTACTTCAGGCGATCAAAAGTCTTTTGCAGGATCTGCCAGTCCTTGAGGTCTTTCACCTTCTCACGGTGGCTGGCGATGAGGTTCTTCTCGTTCGTGTTCTTGGTCGGACGATTCGACTTGTAGAAGATGCCGAAGCGGCCGGGGAACGGCTCGCCCGCCAGCTTGTAAGCGGCCAGCTCGTCCGTCACATCGTGCTCCGGCGGGACCAAGTTGAACACGCCGCCCTTGCGGGGATTCGACGCGTCAAACGCGCCCTCGTAAAACTCGACGCACTCGCTCAAACACTCGATGAAGCCAAAGCCGTCATGGTCCATCGCGGCCTCCATCATCTGCAACACATGGTTGGGATTCGTGTGGGTGGTGCGGGCCACGAAGGTCGCGCCGGCCGCGATCGCCTGCTTCATCGGGTTGATCGGCTGGTCGGTCGCGCCCCAGATGTCGGTCTTGCTCTTGAAACCGATGGGCGACGTGGGCGAGGTCTGCTTTTTGGTCAGACCATAGACGAAGTTGTCCATGACCACGTAGGTCATTTTGACGTTCTTGCGCGCGGTGTGCGTGAAATGGTTGCCGCCGATGGAAAAGGCGTCGCCATCCCCGCCGAACGCGAACACATGCAGGTCCGGCCGGCTGAGCGAGATGCCGCTGGCAAACGGCAACGCCCGGCCGTGAATGAAATGGGCGCCGTGCGCCTGCACAAAATAGGGGAACCGGCTCGAGCAACCGATGCCCGCGACGGTGGTGATTTTCTCGTGCCACATCTTGCGCTTCTCGATCAGCTTGAAGTAAAGCGCGAGGACGGAGAAATCACCGCAGCCGGGGCACCACGTCGGGTGGTCGGCGGCGACTTCCTTCTTCGTCAAACCCTTGCGATCCGCGTCGGGGATCGGCGGAATCGGCACGGAGGTGATGTTGCCCGTCCGGGGCAACGTTTCAAACGGCAGACTGAGAGTGCTCATGAGAGTAAAAGTGAGTCGTTAAAGTTACAGTTTGCGCATGCCGTCGGCGACAGCGCCTTGCGCGCGGTTTAGAATCTCGCGCACCTTCCAAGTCAGGCCGTCGGTCTTGGTGAGGCCCTGGATCTTCGGATCGCAATAGCGCCCGCGCAGGATGCCGGCCAACTGGCCGTAGCCATAAATACCCTCGTCATTCATCTCGACGACGAAGACGTGGTTGAAGCCGGAGAAAATGTTTTCAAGCCCTGGCGGCAGCGGGTTGATGTGCTTGATGTGCAGCGCGGAAACGCTATCGCCCGCGGCGCGCGCCTTGTC
>CAZMLP010000130.1:0-1701 GCA_964566745.1 uncultured Verrucomicrobiota bacterium
CGAGGATCGCCGCCAGCACGATGGGCTCGGAACGGACCGTCTTCGGGGACTCCGCGCGCCGGTAATACAACTCGTAAATGATCTCCGCGTTCGCGGCGTCGGACCAATTCCGGCCGAACGTCTTCACGTAATCCAGCGAGAGCGGCGTGAACACCAGGCCCGCGTAAACGAAGTAGCGCGGCAGCACGTCATATTGGTTGCCGGTCGGTTTGTCCCCCTCGTACACGGACACCGGCAACGACGCCTCGACCTCCTTCCCATCCCGCCAAAGTTTGATGGGCACGCTCTCGCCATGCTGTGCTTGTTGAAAGGCGATGGCGAGATTCATCCGGTTGCCTTGAAAGAGCACCGTGGCATCGCTTCCCACCTCATAATCGCCCACCTTCAACAGCACATCATCCTCTTTCAAAACTTTCTCCGTCGCCGGAATCGGCACCATGCTGTCAATTCGCGCGCCGATGTCGTCATCGGAAAGTTTGAGATATTTGCGATAGGCCGGATTTTGCAGCGCGGCCACCCGCACACCCGCCTGAGGAAACCCGTTGTAAGTGCCGTCCTCGATATCCTTCAAGAAATGCTGGATCACCGGCGTGGGAATGAAGAAACCGGTGTTCTCCAAACCGGAAATTCCCTGGAACGCCACGCCCACCACCAAGTCGTCCTGAATCACCGGGCCGCCGCTGTTGCCGGGGTTGATCGCGGCGTCCGTCTGCACGCCGAGGAAAGAGCGGTTGCCGATGTGCGCGTAGGTTTGCAGCTCGATGCGCGACACCACGCCGCGGGTGTAGGAAATCTGCTCGCCACCCGCCGGATAGCCGTAAGTCACCACCGTCGAGCGCACTTTCGGAAGCTCGCCGATCGTCAACGCCTCCAGGCCGCGGAAGAAATTCTCGTCCTCGACCGAGAGCACCGCGAGATCGCAATCATGCGCGACGAACTCGACCTTGGCCGCGTAAGGGCGCGGGTCCTGATAACGCTTGAGGAGGATTTGCTTGGCCCAGCTCACGACGTGGGCATTGGTCATGATCCGTTTGCCTTTGATCACGAAGCCGGTGCCGGAACTACGGCGCACCGAGTCGAAACGCCAGGGCGTGTCGTACATCGGTTGCTGGCTAAAATTGAAGATTTGGACCACCGACTTTTCCGGCTCGCCCGCCACCAAGGCAGAGGCCGCGGCCAGGGCCGACAGGAAAACGAAAAGCTTCTTTGGCACGGGCAGAAAATGCGAGCGCGCCCCCGTCCGGTCAAGTTTTAACCCTGGCAAACAAGGGGCCTGTCGGAGTTCAAGCCTGCAAGGGACCAAGTTTGAAGAAAAGAATCACGAAAAATGATCAGTGATCTTCAGAGTAATCAGCGCAAAGACCAACGTGGCAGTCCCCAAAAACACCCCAGCCAACAGCAAGCGTCGTTCCTCCGGCCGAGTTCGCCAGTTGCGAATCACGCAAAGCGCAATCCAAAATCCTGTGCCAAACAATAGCATTTGAAGCAAACGCTTATGTTCTTCGGACTTGGAAATAGATCGGCCCTCCAAATCCATAAGCCCTGTGACACCACTGAGAAGGAGTCCCCATGAACACATCATCCCTAGCAGCCTGTTGAACAAATCGCGTTTTCTCGGCGGCTGAAAAATTCGCGGGGCCAAAAGAATCTCAAGCGCCAGACGCCGGTCCCATGGGTGAGCGCGGTGACGGTGTCGATCCA
>CAZMLP010000131.1:0-3995 GCA_964566745.1 uncultured Verrucomicrobiota bacterium
CTGCGCGGCGTCCGCGAGAACCGGCAACAACACCGCCACGCCACGCGCTTGGCGCACTTCGCCGACGATGCCGATGTATTGCAGGCGCAGTGTTTTGTCCGCCTTTGGATCGGCAATGACCCGCAATGCCTCGGTCACCGCCGCGTCATCACCCTGCCGGAGGCCCAGCACAATCGAGTTGCCGGTCGCCTTCGCCATCGCGGTCACAAGTTCATCCGGCAGACCGGCAATGGAGCGGCCCTTGAACGCGGTCTCGAAACCGGCGCCCAGTTGCAGCGCGGCCGCCTTGTCGGGCGCGAGTTCGAATAGCTTTGCGCAGGTCAACAAATCCTGTCTCGTGCCCGCGAGCGCGTAACGGCGCATCAGACGCTCCAAAATATGCGCGCGCGTGAGCGGTCGCGACCAGAGCGCCTTGTCTTCCATCAGCGCCAGCACTTCGGCGCGATTCGACTCCGCCTTTGCCTCGATGGCCCACCAGAGCAACAACGGCAGCCGGGGATCGGCCATATCCTCGTCGCGGGCGAGCAAGTTCTTCACAATCGGAAATGCCTCGCCAGCGGGCAGGCGTTTGGCCGTGCAAGCGAGTTGAGCGCGCGTCTCGACGTTTGGCTCGGTAACTGCCAGCGCCGCGAGCTTGCCGGCCAGCGACGGGGAGACGTGGTTGTCATCCCCGAGCAGCCGCGCCGCCCAGGCGCGAACGAAGGGATCGGCATGGTCCAACGCCAACAACGCGACATCGTCACTCCAGCCTCCGCTGGCATGAATCGCCCACAATGCCTCCAGCGCGATTTGGTTGTTCGTGCTCGTTCGCATCAGTTTGAGCAGCGGCGCCACCAGGGTTTTGTCGTGCCGGTCCGCCAGCACGCGCTGAACCTCCTGGCGGTACCATTTGTTCGGATGATCGAGCAACGCGACCAGATTCGTTCCCGGGAAGGTGGACAGATTAAACCCGTAAATCGGCTTCGCGCCTTTTGCCTTCAACCGGTAGACGCGCCCGTTGCCCTTGTCAATTTGCCCCTCGTGATTGCGATAATGATTCACCTGCCGGTCGTACCAGTCGCAAAAATAGAGCGCTCCATCGGGTCCGGCTTTGATGTCCACCGGCTTGAACCACGTGTCATCCGAGGTCACGACGTGGCCGAGGTCACGCGTCTTGAAGGAAGATCCATCCGGCTGGATGTCGGCGTAAACAACCCGGCCTTGCAGCGGCTCCACGCCGAACAACTTGCCTTTGTATTTGTCCGGGAATCTGTAGCCGTCATAGAGGATGAAGTTGTGTGTGAACCGCTCCACGTCGGGATGCGGCATCGGGGGAAAATAGCCAAACGCGTAGGGATTCGAGAGCGGGCCGTGTTTCTCAAATCCCTTCTGCAAATACGCGCCTTGCATGTAATAAAACCCGCGCGTGTTGCCGCCGTTGTGCCCGGAAAAAATCCGCCCCTTCGCGTCGATCTCCAGGCCGAACGCGTTGCCCCCCCCCTCGGAGAACACCTCGAAGCGCCCCGTCTCGGGCTGATACCGCCAAATTTGCTGGCCCATCGTATGGGCGATGGGTTGTTGATCCAGACCGGGCCTGACAATGCTCGCGGTGACCGTGCTCCCCTGGCAGCCGTAAAGCCACCCATCCGGTCCCCAACGCAAACTGTTGGCGACCGAATGGGTGTCCTCCAGTCCGAAGCCTGCGAGATGCACAACGGGATTGCCATCCGGGATGTCGTCATTGTTCGCGTCGGGATAAAAGAGCAGGTACGGCGGGTTCATCACCCACACGCCACCGCGCCCGCGCGCGACCGATGTGGCGATGTTCAGCCCCTCGACGAATGTGGTGTGTTTGTCAAAGACGCCATCGTTATCCGTGTCCTCGTGGATGGTGATCTTGTCCTCGCCGCGAAATTGATTTGGCGGCGGCGGCGGGATCTTGTTATAAACCGCGCGCCACACATTGTCGCGACTGAGCATTTTCAACCCGGCGGGAAACGGATATTGCCGGTATTGCACCACCCACATGCGCCCGCGCTCGTCGAAGTTCAAAAACACTGGTTGCGTGACGAGAGGTTCGGCCAGAACTTGCTCGATCTCCAAGTCGTCCGGCACATGAAACATTTTTGCCGATTCCGCCGGGCTGAAAGGCGGCTCGTGCATCCCCTTGGCTGGCGTGGCTTGCGCGACCGCCGCGGACGTGGTGACGTTCGCGGCCTGCGTGACTGTCGCAGGCGGCACCGGACGGTTTAACGCCCACAAAATGCCATTCAGCAACAACCGGCGAAACGCGGGGATCTTGAAATCATCGGGACTGCCGAGCGTGGTGTAGAAAACACGCCGGTTGTCCGCCGTGTAAGCCCACGCGAGCATTTCTGTTTCCGGCCGGCCCTCCATTTGCCCCATCAGCAGCGGCGTGACGGTGCTGCCGGTCTTCTTGATTTTATAGAGATGCGAGGTGGAGCGAAAACCATCCTTCGGAACTCCCGTGAGGATGGGATGCGTTGCGGCCTCCGGCACCAGGCTCGCCAGCGTGTTCGGTCCCGCCCCATAATGGTTCTGGTAGTTCGCCCCGAGCACATCGATGTCAAAAGTCTCCCAACCCTCGTGCTGGTCGTCTTTCGGTTTCGTGCCAAAGGCGTGGCTGGCGGTGCGGATGCCCACGAGCGGCTTGCCCGCGCCGAGGTGTTGGCGGATCAATGCCATCATCGGCTTCGGCGGCGCGCGCCGGCGCGTGCTGAGCACGAGCAGGTCGGCGTCCTTGATCGCGGAATAATTGTTGAACTCGTTGTCGGCGGTGTTCGTCGAGGAGGTGACGAAGCTCAATTGAAGACCACGCCACGCCAGTGAGTTGGTCGCGAACTCGGGCAGGGTCTCCCACGTGTGATACTCGTTCTCGCCAATGATGAAACAGATGTTAGGGCGCTGGTCCTCCTTGAAATGAAACGGCTGGCCACCGAGGAAATCCGCGCTGGTAATCGAGCCGCACCAATGTTTCTCGATGTGCTCGACGATCAAGTCGGTGCCCGCGAAGTGACTCACGTACGGCTTGCTGCGGGAGTTGTACATCGTGTCGGTCATGTCCCGCATCAGCAGGACGTTTTTGCCAAGGCTCACCATCTGGCGAATGGAGAATGGCCGGCCCAGCACGCACATGTTCGCGTGGACGCCCATGACGATCACATTGTCGATGCCGTGCTTGGCCAGAATGTTATAAACCTCCTCGCCGTTGTCAGTGATGTAGTCCTGGTCAAACACCTCAAGCGTCGCGATCTCGCGCTTCCACGGGTTGCCCTGCGGGCAACGCGGCTCGTCATCGCAACCGCCGTCCGAGTCATCAATGGGTAGCGGTCCCTCCTTCTCCATATTGAGGGATTTCCATTTGTTCACGTCGGCGGGCGGGCGGGCCTTGGGAACCTGCGACGCCTTGAGGCGTTGTGGATTCAACGCGTAGAACTTCATCGTGTCGCTCGGCGCGTGAATGATCTGCACGCCGCGCTTGCGCGCCTCCTTGATCACCTCGTTCATGCGCGGCGCCATCTCGCCCACCCGGCGGGTCGCGCCCTTGCACCAATGCTGGTCCCACATGTCGCAAATGATGATCGCCGTTTTGCGCGGATCCCACGCCACATCCTTCTCTACGATTTTCCAATCCCCGGCGCCGGGCTTGGACTCGGCACGGGAGCGGGTGTGAAGTTGCAAGGAAGCGGCATTATTTTGGCCCGTGACACGCCCAAAGAGACAAATCACCAGCAACGCAAGGGCGAAGAATAGGCGGGGTCTCATGGCCGGGGAAAACTCGGGGTAATCATGATACCTCGACCCTGCGGAGGAATCAGATTTCCGGCAAGCGGAAACCACCGGCTTTGCCTGCACCGAGCGACCGGCTCGATCAGTGAATTATTGCCCCGGGGTTTCCGCGACCCGATAAAACCTCGCGGTCGCCGTCGCGTTGGTGTCCTGCAAGGTTTGCACAGAGCCATTTCCCGCGATACTGGCGCGGCCAATCCAATTCG
>CAZMLP010000132.1:0-3456 GCA_964566745.1 uncultured Verrucomicrobiota bacterium
CATTTAACTCGTTGCAATACACTTGCCCGAAAACCGCAACCTGCTATGAACTCCGCCACCTCAGGGTGGGTGATTTTCACTCGCAAACTGCTGGCTGGTTTTCACCCGCAAAATGACAGTTCCGGTGAGTGCGCCCCAAAAACGGGCTGCCCACCGGCTACCCTCATTCGTGCCTCCGACATGGGTCCTTGCGGACGGCCTCTTGCCCAAGCGCCGGAAGCGCGACATATCTGTAGAGAACCAGCCCGGACAGAGTATCTAGCCCCGTGAGGGGCGGCATGGCCAGGGAGTCATTCGCCATGGAGAGGATGCGATTCCGGCCGCGCGCGGAAGATGCCGCTCCTGAACGGAGCTCGGGGAATCGTAGTGATGCCGGGGCTACAAATATGGCGCACCTACGGTGCTGGACCTGGATCATCCCGTTTCGCAAGACAGGCCTCAAGTGCGGGCGCGCGGCCAAGTTTCGCCCCACCGGGCTTACGAGGCTGGCGCGAAGGTTGCGCACCAAGAGGATAATCGAGCACAGGTTGTCCCGGACGCGCGAGCCGGAAAACAGAACAACACACAGGACGAGCCGCTTCGCGGCTAGCGTCCCTACCAGCGCGCGGGTTTGTCACGGGCGCTTGGCAGGTAGGGACGACTCGTCGAGGCGTCAGAGGCGCGGCATCGTTGTAGAAAAGCAGCAGGACAAAATCCTAGCCCTGTGAGGGGCGACATAGTCGGAGGAGGATTCGCCACGGACAGATTGCCGACATGGCCATGCGCGGAAGATGCCGTTCGTAAAAGGAGCTTGGGAAATTCGAATCACGCCGGGGCTACAAAGATGCCAATTTACGGTATTGGAAAGAAGTTAGATTCAGAAATCGCGGAGCGATACCCCGCCCCGGAGGAGCGAAAGACGGTAACCGGCGATATCTCTGCGCAGTAGCGCACCATTATTTTTTTGTCGTGGCGGGAGCTGATTTGGAGATAAATGCCCCCCGCAACTCGACGCGAGTGCTGGGATTGAAGGCGTTGATATAAACCAATTTGCTTGGAATTACTCCCGGAACGCCCCGCTTGGGAAAAAAGACAACCCTATGAATAGATCCCCCGGCGGGTACCTCTTCAATTTCTTTCAAACTCCTCGCCTCCAAATTTTTTGCGTGCAGGAGCACATCCCACAAAAGGTTCTTTTCTATCTCGGGAGTCATCACGCCAGTGGCAAACGCGACAGCTTTGGGATACACTGGCCCTCCCACAAAAACCGACGCACCGGCCGCAACTTCACCCAGGGATTTGATCGCGTCCATTACCCTTTGACGCAAGTTCGCCTTTCTTTGATATTCGAAGATTGCCAATATGTCAGCGTACGTCGAAGGCCGCCTGCTGCCAATTATGTATTCCGGCTTGTCCTTTAGCTGTTCCTCATTAGCCCCCGCGTTCCGGTTCAAATCGGTAATCCTTTTAATCATGTCCGTTGTATCCTTCGGCCAATCAGCAATGGCTAAAAAGTAATTAATGGACACCTCCAGCGACGAACTGTAGGCCAACAACGAATTGGTGAGATTTTTATTTTCAATAACGACCTCGCCGACGAAAAAGCATCGTCTGAAATTTCTACCAAACTCATTGTCAACATCCTCATCGGCGGCGATTTGCAAATATGCGCTGACGTCATTGGTTCCATCCGCCAGCCTGACGACCCCCCCCAACTGAGTCACGGCGTCGGTGGCCACCGTGGCGGCGTTGGTGGCGATTTGGGCCAGCCTGTTGGTGGCCGCCTTAACCGACTGATCGGCCGGCTTGCTGGCGGCAACCTCTATCGCATATTTGTTGAACAAATCCATGACTACTTTGGGTGATCTGCGGGACGCCACATTCATTCCCATCAAGCTGTTCGCGACATTCGTTTTGAGGACCTGCAAGTCGCCCAAAACCTTCAAGCTTTCCTTGTTTTCATCAATCTGCTTATTAATGCTGTTTGTAACAAGACCTCTCGCCGAATCCACCGCCGCCCGGGCCACCTCCGGCAAAGCCTCGTAATTTGTTTCGTTAAGTTCCCGATTTATTCTCGTTCCGCTGTCGTGAAGAAGGGGTTGATCTCTGCCGATAAGCTCGCGTCCTGTTTTGCAACCCGTAAACAGGATCGTGATCACTGCCAACGAGATCGTCGCGACGAAATCCCCCCAGTTTATCCGTGCGAAATTCCGAATAAGAACAGTCCTTTTGTTACTCATATTTTTAATTGTCAGGGGAATGCCTCAGCTTAAGCTGCTTTATGCGCGACCTCGGCAATCAATGCCAACCACAGACCGAAAAAGAGGTTTTCACTGGAATGAAATCGCCGTCCAACTCCGGCCAATTAGCTAAAAAAGGGGATACTTCACAAAGTTTTTCAGGCGCTTCTTGGTAAAACGATGACGGAATTCATAAATTCCGACGGGTTGTTACCACCACAGCCTTCAAACTGTCAACAGATTAGTTTCTAATAAAAATATTTTGACAGAAGAAATGACGCACAGTTTCAGAATTACGGGCTATCCAATGGCACGCGTTGATTCGACATCTTCTTTCCATTTTGGCTTTTGAACCGGCCAGGCCAAACACGCGCCCTCAATGTAAAATGGCATTCAGGCTTTATAGCCGCGAGCAGCTCGCTCCCGGATCGATTTACTTTTGCCCTTGGATCGCGGACTTCGCATAATGGGATGCATCATGACGCGTGTTGTTTCCCGATGGGCGGGCCGGCTGGCTTTGAGGCTGGCGGCGGGTCGTTTGTTCGCGCTTTTGGCGTTGGCGGGCGGGGTTGCGGTTCCGGGGGCCCGGGCCGCCGGTGCTCCCGATGCCACAAAGGTGACGAGGATGCCGTCGCCGCGGCTGTGGCAGCCGGTGGCGGATGAGGTGTATTTGCAGGAGGTGGGGCGGCAGGTGGCGTCGAAGGCGCCGTTGACGGCGGTAACGGTGTGGGACGGCAAGGTGTTCGCGGGGTCGGAGGGCGGCTTGCTGGAGTTGCGCGGGGAGGCGCTGGTGGAAGTTCCGGGGGTGCGCGAGCCGGTGCGGCGGCTGGTCCACGCGGCGGGGTCGCTCTGGGCGATCACGGGCCAGGGTTTGCGCCGGTTGGACGGAGGCGAGTGGAAGCCGATTTCCACCGAGCCGGTGCGGGACATGTGCGAGCACTTGGGACAAGCGGTCGTGGCGACGGAGCGCAAGCTCTGGAAAGTGGCCGGGGACAAGCTAGAGCCGCTGACCAAGCTGGAAAGCCCGTTCCCGATCCTGCGCGTGGCGTCCTATAGCGAGACGCTTTATGTGATGAGCGGCGCGGGTCAGGTGACGTGGTTCAACACGGACCGGTTCGGCTGGCTGGATGTGTGGAGTTGGAACAGCCAACTGGTGTGGGACTGGGGCGCGTTGCCGTCCACGGTGACGCGGGACCTGCTGAGCCTGGGGAGTTGCCTTTATCTCGCGACGGATCGC
>CAZMLP010000133.1:0-5932 GCA_964566745.1 uncultured Verrucomicrobiota bacterium
CAGCGCATCATCAACGAAATCGCCGCCCGCAAATACGAGTCCCACGTGGGCCGCACGGTGCAAATATTGGTCGAGGGTCAGAGCCGGAAACATCCGGCCAGTAACGAGGGCCGCACCCGCGAGAACAAAATCGAGGGTTTCCCCGGCTCGGAGCGCCATCGCGGCCAATTGCTTGATGTGAAGATCGAGCGCGCCGGCTCCTACACTCTCTATGGCGACCCGGCCATTGTGAATCTGGGCGACTGACCCGCCTTTATCATGACTGGACTCAAACTTAGCACCTTCTCGCTCGTCCTCGGCCTTGCTTTTTCCGCGTTGCAACTCTGGGGCCTCCTCAAACCGGCGGAATTCAGCGCCGCCTTGAAAAAATTTCCCCGCAGCATTGGCTGGGGTTACTTGCTGGTGGCCCTGGGCACAGTGTGGTTCCTGCACAACCTGAGCCAGGAGAACATCTCGGATTTTGCCCCGTACAAGCCGGCGATGTATGTTGGTTTCACCGCGCTGGGCATTGGCGCCTGCATCTTTGTGCAAGATTTTCTGGCCGTGCGCGGTCTCGCCATTGTGCTGCTGCTGCTGGCCAAACTCGCCCTCGACACGCAACGCTGGGAAGAGACCGGCTGGAAAAATGTCATCACGGTTTGGGCCTACGCGTGGGTGGTCATCGGCATGTGGTTGACCGTCTCCCCTTGGAAGCTGCGGGATTGGATCGACTGGCACACCGCCACGGTGAACCGCATGCGGATCGGCAGCGCGCTGCGCCTCGCGTTTGGCATCTTTGTGGCGGGCCTCTCGCTGCACTTCCGCGCGGTGGAGCAACGCTCCGCGCAACACGTCGCCATGGCGGCGCCACGACAGGTCGCTGTTAACTCCGTCCGTGCCGAGTGAAACAGGGCCGCATTTTGGTCGTTCGCGGCGGCGCCATTGGCGATTTCTTGCTCACCTTGCCCGCGCTGGCCGCCTTGCGCGCCCAATTTCCGGATGTCCATCTCGAGGTTTTAGGTTATCCCCACATTTCCCGGCTCGCCGTGGCCGCCGGTCTCGCTGACGAGACCCGCGCCATCGAGGCGCGCCCGCTCGCGGGATTTTTCGCGCGGAACGGCGAATTGCAACCCGAACTGGCGGCATATTTCGCCAGCTTCAGTGTGATTCTTTCCTATCTCTACGACCCCGACGAGATTTTCAAAACGAACGTTGGCCTGTGCTCGAAGGCGCAATTCATTTCCGGCCCCCACCGCCCGGACGAGGCCCGCCCGCTGCACGCCACCGAGACGTTTCTGAAACCGCTCGAGCGCCTCGCCATCTTCGGCGCCGATCCCATTCCCAAGCTGGCGATACCGCCATGCCCCGCCGGCGCGGATGTCACTCGCCGCTGGCTGGCGGTTCATCCAGGCAGCGGCAGCGGGCGGAAGAACTGGCCAGAGGAGCAATGGGGCGGGTTGCTGGCGCAATTGACGCGCGAGACGGATTTGAATTTTCTCCTGATTGGCGGCGAGGCCGAGGGACAACGACTGGACCACTTGGCCACGCAACTCCCAGGCGGGCGATTCCTCCTGGCTCGCGGCCTCTCCTTGGTGGATCTCGCCGCGCGGATGCTTCATTGCGTTGCTTTTGTGGGGCACGATTCCGGGATCACTCATCTGGCCGCCGCGGCAGGGTTGCCTGTCTTGTCGCTTTGGGGGGAGACGAACGCAACCGTGTGGCGCCCGCTGGGCGAGAAGGTGACGATCATTCGCGAACCGGGCGGCCTGAAGGGGATCACCGTCGCGCGCGTGCGCGAGGAACTAGCAGACCTCCTCGCCACGCACGATGGTCCGCAGCAGGCTTAATTTTCCCTCAGTATCAAATTCCATCAGGCAAAAGTCCGCCGGTTTGCCAACCTCCAGCCCGGCGGAAACTCCCGCGAAAGCCGCCGCCCGTGTGCTGAAACCATCCCAGACCGCCTGCCACGGACGACCCAACATTTTGGCCGCGCGAAACACGCCCTCGATGGGCCGCAACGCCGATCCGGCAAAGTTCGGCCGGCCCGGCTGGCGCACCACTTGATCCGCGCCAACCTCCAATTCCACCGCGCCGATGGTGTATCGTCCCGGCGGCGCTCCGGCGGCGGACATGGCGTCGGTCGTGTAAATAACCGACTCGCCGTCCAGCGCGCGATGCAACACCCGAAACATCGGCGCCAGCACATGCATCCCGTCGGGGATCAAGCTCACCGTGAAGCCCGGCGTGTCGAGCACTCGCACAATAATATTGTCGTGGCGGTCCAGCTTGGACGGGCACGCGTTTCCCAAGTGCGTGAAACCGGTCGCCCCCGCTGTCAGCGCCGTTCGCAAGGTTTCGCCCGAGGCGTCGGTGTGGCCCAGCGAAACACGTATCCCCAGTTGCACAGCCCGATGGATTGCCTCCAGCGCGCCGTGACGTTCCGGCGCCAGCGTGACCAACAACGGGTCGCCGGGGACAACGGCGCGCAACTCCTCCATGTGCTTCGAACCGGGTTCTTCCATCAGCGCCGGATCGTGCGCGCCGTGAAAGCCCGGCTCCGGCGAAAGGAACGGTCCCTCGATGTGCCAACCCGCGATGGCGTGCCGCAAGGCGGGCGACTGTTCTCGCAATTCGCGCAAATGCCGCAACCGTGCCAGCATGCGCGGCCGTTCATCCGTCACCAGCGTCAGGAGAAACCGCGCGCAACCGGCGCGTTGCAGCCCGTCCACCGACCGCTCCAAGTCCTCCCGCGTCAGGTTATCGCGTTGAAAATCGCCACCGGCATACCCGTTCACTTGCGGATCAAAAATCGCCGGCGCAATCCACGCCTTCGGGTCTCGGGTGCCCGCCTCTGCCCGCGTAATGATTCCATTCTCCCACGTCACCACAACCGGGGATTGGCGGGCATAATGACGCGCATGGATTGTGCCGTGTGACATGGTGAACCAGCAATGCCGTATCCTCGCAGCTGACACAATCGGAAAAGCAAAATCCGGATACCCCGCTTGTTGGCAGATCAAGTTGTATTCGCCCGCTTGCCTTGCTAAAGTTCCCCTCAAGCAGGCAAACCGTCGTTGTGTGAACTCCGCCACCAGACAGAAGATCAATGCCTTGATTGGATTTGTCGTCTTGGCAGTGATGACGTTTGTGGGAATCCAAAAGGCGCGATGGCAACAACGTGCCTGGCGGTTACCAGACGGGACTTCAGTCATCCTCGAAAGTTGCAGGACCGACCCATTTTTCCCGCCACCGCCCTTGAGCGAGAGAATGTCCGGCTGGTGGTATGACTTACGACACCCTTCCAAATCAGTTTCAAATCCAGAACCCCCGGAATTATACTTCTTCCTGACCCGCCGGGATCATTCAGGAAAGCGAATGGAAATGGGGGGGTATTCCATTCGGATTTTGGACGAGCATGGCTGCGCGTTCCCGCACGAGGACTCTGCCGAAGGAATAGACGATGGCAGCCACGATTTCCGCCCATACTGGACTCACTTTCGCTGTTTCCCTCGGCGCGAGCCGAAATTGACAGTTCAACTCGCAGATTTAGAACGTGATCTGGGACAAATCACAATTGCCAATCCATTGTTCAAAAAATTCCCAGTCTGGGAACCGGAACCGACTCCCATAAAGCGGGAGACCAACGGGTTGATTTTTGAATTGAATGAATGCGTTCCAGATTGGCCAGCTCTCAAGAGCTCAAATTCCGATCGTTTCGTCACTTTCAACCCTTGGTCTATCCCTTGGAGAATAGATTGTGAAGTTCACCAGGGAAAACAGAAGATGCCTGGATGGGAATTTTTCCTGAGTAATTTGGAAGATGTAACCGGCAATTCACTCGGCCCGATGTGCCGAGCCGAGGCCGCCTGGAAATACCACATCGAGGCATTTCGGGGCGTGAAATCGAATTTCACCGAAGAGGAGATTTGGCGAGTCCGCAATCTGCCGGTTCCTAGCGACAAACAGACGATAACCCTGGACCAAGGCGAGCAATCCCTTCGCCGGGGGAGAATTCGCCTCTACCGGCTCGAACGGAATCGCGACCGATATTCCACGCACCAGGACGATTTTGGACCCCGTCGCACCAGCCAAAACTCGGCTACAAACGATTTGCCGACTATCCTCGAGTTTCGTGTGGATCCAGCCGGAACTCCTTCCAAAAAAATCATGATTGTGCGCGGAAAAGACAACCGAGGCGTTGAATTTTCGGGCCGGACTCGTTTACTAAACAATAGCGATACCGATGTGGTGTTGCACCTCTCGCCCGATGCAAAGAGCTTCGACTGCGAGATGGTCTTGGAAGAATCGGTGCATTTCTCCTTTATCGCAAAACCACCGCTTCTCCCGACTTCCGCCAAATCTGCCCCCAAGAGCGCTCAATGATTCAGCTCAAACTCCGGGGAGTTGAGCAATGCCCATAGCACATCCCCGGTCGCGTTGCGGCGGTTGGCATTTGGTGCCGTAAAAACCGCCGTGGCCACCTTTAACTCCTCTGGCGCGGGTGGACGGCTCAATGCCGCGAGGTAAAGCTCCGTCACGATTTCCGCCGGCGTCTGCTTGCCGTCAGCGAGTTTGCGCACCCGGCCGGAGGCGTCGTCCAGCTTCGCTTGCAGCGCCTTCGAGTTCATCAAATGCAGCGATTGCACCACACTCAATTGCGTGTCCCGCTCGCACGGGCAGTCGGAGCTGGCGTTGGGCCGGCCGAAGGCGTCCATGAATTGCGAATCGATTTTGTAAGTCCACGCCCGCGTCGCGCGCGCGCCGGCGGTCAGCGCGGACAATTGGTCCGGCACGCCCGTCACGTCGTTCACCGCGTCCATCAAAGTCTCGGCCGGCAGGCGCCGCCGGTACGCGCGGGAGAAGTTGCGCGTGTCCGCCAGGTTCGTCTCGTTCGGTTTCGCGCTTAATTGGTAAAGGCGCGATTCCATGATGGTCCGCATCAGATGTTTGAAGTCATATCCGTGCGAGATAAAATCCCGCGCGAGCGCGTCGAGCAGCTCCGGGTTCACACACGGGTTGGAGATGCGAAAATCGTCCACCGGATCGACCAGCCCGCGTCCGAAGAAATTCGCCCAGACGCGGTTCACTGCCGCGCGCGCGAAAAACGGGTTTTCCGGCGCGGTCATCCAGTCCGCCAGCGCGTGACGCGGATCGTCCGTCTTCTCAATCTCGGTTTTCGGGCCGTCCGGCGGGCGCGGCGTCATAATTGTTCCGGTGACCGGATGTTTCACACTTCCACCCGGCGCGAAATAGAATGTCTCGGTGCCGGCCGAGATCGGCGGGGAGAGGCCCGCGCCTTTCTGTTTCAACGGCCCGAAAAACGCCGCGAGCTGGTAAAAGTCATCCTGGCTCCATTTCTCGTTCGGATGGTGATGGCACCGCGCGCACTCGAAGCGTGTCCCGAGGAAAAGCTGGCTGAACATGGTCGTCAAATCCGCCGGCTCGCGGCGGTCGCGATAAATCACCGCCGGGCCGTCCGCGTGGTTGTTCCCCTCCTCCAGCAAAATTTCGCGCACGAACTGGTCATAAGGCAGGTTGCGCCGGAAGCTTTCGCGCAGCCATTGGTCCAGCACGTACACACTCTTCACGCCGACACGATCCGGGTTCGGTCGCAGCAGATCGGCCCACTTGTTCGCCCAATAATCGGCATAGGCTGGGTCGTCCAGCACCTGCTCAATGAAGCGGCGGCGTTTGTCTGGCGACTTGTCCGCGAGGAAGGCGCGGACCTCCTCCGTCGTGGGCAGCAATCCGACGGCGTCCAGCTTCGCGCGCCGCAAGAACTCCGTGTCCGTGCAAAGGTCGGAGGGATACAACCCGAGCCGCTGGAACCGCGCGTACGCCCGGTCATCAATGAAATTGTTGCGCGGCAACGCGGCGTATTTCTCCTCTGGCAACAAATGATTCGCCGGCACGAGAATTTGGGAGTCTGCGACGAATCCCATGTAACGCGCCA
>CAZMLP010000134.1:0-6634 GCA_964566745.1 uncultured Verrucomicrobiota bacterium
GTGGCGGAGGTGCTGGGAACCAACTATGAGGAGGCCGAGGGCCTGAAGATGGGGCTGACCGAGGACGACCGGGTCCAGGCGGCGATGCAGGCGGTGTTGACTCCGCTGGGCCGGGAATTGCGCGCCTCAATCGACTTTTTCGAGCATCAGATCGATCGTTCCGTGACCCAAGTTTACCTGAGCGGCGGCTCGTCCCGCTCCGAATTTATCGTCCAGAATTTGCAGAGTGAGTTGATGGTCAACTGCCGGGCGTGGAACCCTACCAGCTTCATGACGCTGGCCGTGCCGGCAGAGCAGCGCGTGGAAATTGAGCAAGTGGCCCCGCAACTGGCGGCCGCCGTCGGGGCGGCCATGGCGGCGTTTTAATTCCTATGCCCATACGCCTCAACCTTTTAGCCGAGCAGCAAGCCGCCGAGGAGATGCGCCGGCGGGATCCGGTGAAGCGCGCCGGGATGGCAGGCGGGTTTCTGGTCGGGCTGATGGTGGTGTGGTGCGCGGTGGGGCAATTGCAGGTGATGCAGGCCAACAACCAGGTGACGGCCGCGCAGTCCGACTGGGGCAGCATCGAAAAGAAGTACCAGGCCACCCTCAAAAGCCGCGCGACACTCGACGAGTTGGAGGGCAAGTTGAACGCCCTGCACAGCCTGGCCACGAACCGTTTTCTCTGGGCGATTCCGCTCAACGAATTGCAACAGGTCATGGTGGATAACGTCCAAGTGATCCGTTTTCTCGCGGAGCAAAATTACGTGATGACGGAGAGCGTCAAGACCTCGACCAACCGGGACTCCGGCCGGGTGACGCCGGGGCGTCCGGGAACCTCCACCGAGGAAATCAAAATCACCATTGAGGGCCGGGATTGGGGGCGCCCGAGCGAGCAAAATTACGCGCGTTTCCAGGAGGCCATCCAAAACAACCCGTACTTTCGGGCCAATCTGGCGACGAACGGCATCTCCCTCTTGTCGCTGTCGGCGCCCGCCGCCGACTTCGAGACGGGCAAGACAAACGTCGGCTTTTCACTCCAGTGCGTTTTCCAGAAACGGACCCGGTGACATGAACAAGCTTTCCCAGGAAAAACAGCAGCAGTTGATTTTGGTGGCCTTGCTCACGGTCATGGCGATCGTCGGCCTCTACATGGGGGTGATTCGCGCGCAAAAGACGAAGGTGGCGGACAAGAAAAAGATGGCCGCCGACCAGGCGGACAAGAACGACAAGGCCCGCCGGGTAATGAAATTCGCGTCGCAAATCGACACTGATCTCACCGAGGTCAGCAACAAGCTGGCGGTGATCGAGGGGGGCATGGCCTCGGGTGATCTTTACCGCTGGAGCGTTTCCCTGTTGAGCTCCATCCAAGCGCGTCATCCATTGGTGGAAATTCCTGGCAAGGAGCGTCCCACCACCAACCGGGTGAGCATGCTCGTGGATTTTCCCTACACGGCCACGACTTTCATGGTGCGGGGAAACGCGAATTATCACGAGTTCGGGAAGTTTTTGGCTGATTTCGAGAATTCTTACCCCTATTTCCATGTGGAAAAGGTGCGGATAAACCCGGCCACGACTGTTTCGGAGGCCGATCCGGAAAAGCTGGCGTTTGAGATGGAGGTTGTCGCTCTCACCCGCCCTGGCAGCGGGCTCTGAACCTATCATGTCCATGCCTCTCTCATTTTCTCGCCCCGGCCGGTTTCACGGGCTGCTCGGAGCCGGTGTGATCTGCCTGGCGACCGCGCTCCTGGCGGCCAATGCCCCCGATAAAACGAACAAGGACGCCAAGCCGGAGAAAACCACGACGGCCCCGGTGACCAACGCGGCCCCGGCGGAATTTGTCGTTCCCAAGTCGGTGTTTATTGATGACCCGAGCGTGGGTCGCGACCCTTTCTTTCCCGAATCCCGCCGGCGCAAGCCGGTGGTGGCGGAAACTCCCAAAAATACGAAAGGCCCGACTACTGCTCAAACGCCCGCGCAACCAGTGGTGAAGAAAGACCCGTTTGCGGGACTGGTTTTGCAGGGGTTGACAGGGCCGCGAAGCCGCCGGTTGGTGACGATCAACGGCACGGGCTTTGCCCAAGGCGAGACTGCTTTTGTGAAGACGACGAACGGTCCGGTCAGGCTCACGGTGGTGGAGATTCGCGGGACTTCGGCGGTGGTCGCCGTCGAGGGACAGACCGAGCGCCGCGAGCTGAAACTGCCGGGCGAATTATAAAATTTGAGAAAATATGCCGGCTCATGGCCGCCTCGCGCGAGGGCGGCAGGGAGCCTCTCGCGGTCCAACGATCATAAATACGCCAAACCAGCATGAAAACGAGACTAGCCACCCTCCTTGCCGCCGGGCTCTGCGCCTGGTGCCTGGTCAGTTCGGCGCAAAGTGATAGCGGCAGGGCGGCCGCCAAACCGGCCGATCAAGCCACCGCTGCGGACGAGGTCTCGCCGCTCGTCACGTTTTCGGACACGCCGCTGCACGATGTGGTGCAGGGCCTGGCCCGCAACGCCGGCATCAATATCCTGTTTGACCCCGGCGTTTCGTCCAACATGGGCACGAACACCATTTCCGTCCGTTTTGAAAATGTGACCGCCATGCAGGCGCTGGAGGCGGTGCTCGCCAACCACGGGCTGATGCTGCAAGCCGATCCCAAGACAAGAATCAGCAGGATTGTTGCCAAGCCGGCGGTGGAGCCGCCGGTGACGATCATTTTGCGGTTGAAGTACGCGAACGCGACCAATTTGGTCCCCATCATCGCCAACGGCATGGGCACAAACTCGATGCGCGTGTTCGCGGATCCTCGCACCAGCCAGGTGGTCATTTCGGCGCCCGAGTCGCAATTGGAGAGGCTTACCAATTTGATCGCGCGGCTGGACACCCCCATTCGCCAGATTTTGATCGAGGCCAATTTTATCGAGACAAGCAAGAATCCCAAATCTCTCAAGGGAATTGACTGGTCCGGCACGCTCACGGCGCAGAACTTCTCGTTTGGCAACGGAAACACGGCCGGCACGACCACGACGACCACCCCGGGCGCGGCCACGGAGGTCACCCTGCCGAGCGGTCGCACGGTCAGCACCACTCCAGGGTCGGACACCACTTCCACCATTACCTCGGCTTTCTCGAGCCTGCCTTCACAAGCGTTGGGTTTGACCGCCAGCACCGCCAAGGGCTTTTCTCCCTCGACCGCGTTTTTGAATGCCGACGGCGTGAAGGCCACGCTCTCCTTCCTGAACACGGACGCGGACTCGCAGACCATCGCGACGCCGCGGGCGGTCACGCTGGAGGGATTGGAGACCGAGCTCTCCGTGGTGCGCAACATCCCGATTTTCGAGCAACAACAAGGGCAGTTGGGGGCGGCTGGCAACCAGCTGCCAAACACGGTGAAGCCGAATTACAATCTCACCATCGGGCAAACCATCCTCAACGAGGTGGGTGTCAAGCTGGTGGTGACGCCCCGCATCGTGGGTGACACCAATGTCGCGTTGACCTTGAAGCCGGAAATTTCCGCCCAGGAGGCCGTTCCGGCCCGGGTGACACTTGGCGGCCAGGTGAGCGAGTCACCCATCTTTAGCCGCCGGAAATTGTACACGCAGTCGGTTATCCCGAGCGGCAGCACGCTGGTGCTGGGCGGTTTGATCAGCGACGAGACCACCAAGAACTTCACCAAGGTGCCGATTTTGGGCGACATTCCGTTGCTGGGCTATGCCTTCCGCAAGGATGACAAGGGCCGCAACCGCCAGAACCTCCTGATTTTCGTGACGCCCACCGTCATCGAGGAGACCGATTTCACGCCGACCGAGACCGGCCGCAAATTCCTCCGCACGAACACGGACGTCAAACCCGAGAAGGATCCGTCCGCTTGGGATGACGGCAAGCCGTTTGACTGGGACAAGCACGGCCAGCCGTGATGGCGCGGAGCGCGGAATTGACCCATTAGCATGCGCTTGATCCCCGAACATATGAAAACCGAAAAGACTGCCCGTGAAGGATCGGCAGGCGGGCGCGCCCCGGTTTCGGGCGGCCGGCTCGCGGCGGGTCTGGGTTTGCTCTTGGCGCTGGTGTTGGCGCCGTCGGCAACGGCGCAGACCGACGTCCAAACGATCGGTGGCGGTCCGCGCGTGCTGGGAGGCCCGGCCAATGGCTACTGGGATGGCGAGCCGATTCAGGATTCGCAATTTAATTTCCCGGCGGGGATTACGGTGACTCCCTCCTCTGATTTGCTAATCGCCGACCGGGACAACGGCCGGATTCGCCTGCTCTCGTTCTCCGCCAATCGCGTCTTCACCGATTTGATCGGCTTGAACATGCCGGTGGACGTCACGCTGGACGGGGCGACCAACATGTATGTGCTGAACCAGGGGGACGGCACGGTCTTCAAATACAATCTTTTCGGAAACCGGGCCAACCCGACCATCACCGGACTGGTGAACCCGACGGCGTTCGCGCTGGATCTCACCACGAATCTTTACGTGACCGAGCTGGGCGGCGCGGTGAAAAAAATCACGCCGGCCGGGGTGGTGACCACATTGCGGACTGACCTCAACCAACCCCAGGGCATCGAGGTGATGAACAACGGGTTGCTGGCCGTGAGTGACACGGGCAATCATGCCATCCGGCTGATCAATTCCACCAACGGCAGCATGACGCTGCTCACGGGCGGGAATGGTCCCGGGTTCACCGACGGGTTTGCGTTCGAGGCAAAATTGAACTCGCCGCAAGGCCTCGCAAAATCCGGGAGCGGCTTGCTGGTGGTGGCGGACACTGGAAACAACCGCGTGCGGTTGGTGACGACGAATGGAATTGTCACCACCATCTACGGCACGAACTCGACCGCATGGGCGTCGGATTACCCCGGTTGGGAGGATGGCGACCCGACGGTGGCGGAGTCCCGGGCGCCGGTCGGCGTGGCGGTGGCCCCGGGCGGCACGGTTTACGTCACCGAGGATTATTATCATTTGATCCGGCAAGTCACCGGCTCGCCTGTCTCTGGCAACGGAGGGAACGGCAACGGCGGCAACGGCGGGACCAATGGCAATGGCACGAATATCGTGGTCGGCCTCCCGGTCCTCTCTCCCAAGTCCGGTTACTACCCGATGGGCCAACTGGTGACCGTCACGACCACGAACCAGGCGGTCTATTACACGCTGGATGGAACCGAGCCGACGACCAACAGCATCCCGCTGGCGTTGACGGGCGGCGTGGGAACGATTCTCTGGCAGGACAATTTGCGCGACCTCACCTCGCTTCGCCTCAAGGCTTACGACAGCACCAATGCCAGCGCCACGGCGAGCGGTGTGAACAGCGATGTCACCCAAATCGGGGTCTCACGTGACGTTGTGGCCGGCATCGGCTCCACGGTGGTGGTGCCGGTGGTGGTGAACACCCGCACCAACGACCAGATTCGCTCGCTCCAGTTTCGCGTGGAAATAACGCCGAACGGGGCGGCTCCGGGAATCTCCGACCAGTTCCGGGCGCTCACTCTTACCACCAATGATTTCATCCCGGTGGTCGTGTCGTCCGACACCGCCAGCGGGAACGCGTTGTTTAATTATTACCAGTACGCCAGCGGAGCGACGCGTGGTTTGGCCATTGCCTATATCAGCACCAACGCCAACATCTCGATCAAAAATTACGGCACAGTGGCCATGCTGGCCATTCCGGTTCCCGGCGCCGCGCAGATTGGGGATAGTTACAATTTGCGGGTGCTGGCGGTTACCGCCACCTCGGACGCCCAGCAAACGCCGGTTTCGGTGACGCCAATGGCCACCACAAAGATTGTCGTGGGCAAAGTGAGCTATCTGGTGGGTGACTCCGCCATCAGCCGCTGGTACAACGCCGAGCAATTCGGCGAGCTTGGACCCGGGGCGTTTGGCTTCGGGGATGGCCAGTTGCAAAACAACGACGTGAACAACGCGTTCGTCGCCTCGTTCGGCCTCCGCTCGCCATTTCCCTTCTCGGATCTTTTTAATGCGATGGACGTCTATCCCGAGGACGTTCCGGGCACGGCCGGCGGTGACGGTCAGATTCGTTACTTGGACTGGCAGGTGTTGCTCGCGCGGTCCCTCGGTCTCGACGCGGACAACTGGCGGCGGACTTGGTCTCCAGGCGGGGTGCTGTTGCCGAGCCCCACGGTTCTTCCGGGATTCCCTGACCGCACGGGCCAAAAAATGATTTCGCGTGCCGGCGAGATTTGGTCTCCCCAAGCCCGTCTTCATGCCGTGACGGTGCAGAACGCGCCCATCGGGACGGTCGAGGTGCCGATTGAGGTGACCGTCAAGGACGGGGAAAGCCTTTCCGGCCTCCAATTCCGCGCCGTCGTGACGGCGGATGGTAACTCGCAGCCGTTGGAAGGCGGCGTTCAGTTCATTCCGGCATTGGGGTATCCCTCGCCGCTGTCGGTGGGCGGGCTTCCGCCGAATCAGGTTGGTGTTGCCTGGTCGCTTTATTCCAATCCATTCCAGCCCGCGCTGACGGGCACCCAACAAATTGGCAAGCTGCGTTTTGTGATCCCGCAGTATGCGCGTTCGAGCCACAGCTACACCGTTCATTTCGCCAACGCGGACGGCTCGCCCATGCCGATTCAGAATTACACGTTTGAGACGGTTCCCGGCACCGTCTGGGTGCTGGCCCCGGCCTTGCGTCCGGTGGAAACGGTCT
>CAZMLP010000135.1:0-2948 GCA_964566745.1 uncultured Verrucomicrobiota bacterium
GCGGCGGCGGCGGCGGTCGCATCGCCATCCTTGTCACCGAGGCCACCAGCCTGCCGGACACGCAAACGGAGGCAACGGGCGGAACCGGCTTCCAGCATGGCGGCGCGGGCACCATCTACTTCAAGCGCGGCGCCGCCACCGGCGAGTTGCTGGTGCGGGGCAACGGTCGTGAGACTCCGCTGCCGGAGGGCAATTTGGCGGAAAACCTCACGGTGGACAATGCCACGGTGTCCGTTCAGACCCTGAGTGTAACCGCGTTGAATCTGGTCAATGGCGCGCTCTTGACCCACCCCGGAGCGACCACCACCTCGGAACCACGCTTGCAAGTGAACGCGGGCACGCTGGGGATTGACCCGACCAGCCGCATTGACGTCAGCGGGCGCGGCTATTTGGGCGGTCAAAATTCCTCCAACGGCGGGCAACCGGGTCTTACCGCGGGCAACATTCCCGGCAGCACCCGCCGCAATGGCGGCAGTTATGGCGGGCTGGGCGGAACGGGCGACGCCGAGCAAACGGTCGCACCCATTTACGGCGACTTTCGCAATCCCGCCGAGTTGGGCGGCGGCGGTGGAAGTGACTCTGGCCCGGGAGGAGATGGCGGCGGCCTGGTCTTCCTTGTGTCCACCACCCTGAACTTGCAAGGGATGATCATCGCGGACGGCCAGGATGGGAGCCGCTTCGCGGGAGGCGGCAGCGGCGGCGGCATTAACATCCGGACGACGACTTTCACGGGAACCGGCACGATTCACGCCAATGGCGGCGCGGGGGGAGGGGAGTCCGGCGGTGGTGGCGGCGGCCGGGTTGCCATCACGGCGACGACCGCGCCCGCGACTTTGAGGAACCAGGTGCAAGCGACGGGCGGCGCAGGCGCGACGGGCGGCGGCGCCGGCACTGTTTATTTGAAGACTGGGGACGCGCAAGGCATGCTGCTCGTACGGGGCACGGGACGGGAAACGATTCTGCCCGCCATCAGCGGCAGCGAGACCATCATTGTGGAAGGCGCCCGTCTCACGGCAACCAGTGTGAGCGCGGCGGAACTGCAGCTGCTCAGCGGGGCCGTGCTCACCCATGCCCCTTCCTCGTCCGCCGAGGGGTCGCGGCTGGAGCTTTCCATCACCAAGATCAACATTGACACCAACAGCAGCATCGACGTGACCGGTCGTGGTTATTACGGCGGTCAAACTCCCGGAAATGGCGACCAGGCCGGCCACACGCTGGGCAATGTTGCTGGCAGCACCCGGCGCAATGGCGGCAGTTATGGCGGGGCGGGGGCGATTGGTGACGTGGGCGGGACGGTGAACGCCCCTTACGGCGACGCGTTGAATCCCAACGAGGCGGGCAGCGGCGGCGGGTCCGACTCGGGTCCCGCGGGAAATGGCGGCGGGTTGGTGCGAATCGTCACGCAAGATTTGACGGTGGACGGCGCCATCCGCGCCGACGGGTTTGATGGCAGTCGCTTTGGCGGCGGCGGCAGCGGCGGCGGCATCAAGATTCAGACGGGCGCGTTGCGCGGCTCGGGCTTGATTCACGCGGTGGGCGGCGCGGGAGGAGGGGAGTCCGGCGGCGGCAGCGGCGGGCGAATCGCCCTGCTGTTCGCGAGTTCGACGGTCACCGATGTTAGTGTGGCGGGTGGCGGCGGATTGGCCCCAGGCGCCAATGGAACCCTTCTCGTGAACGGCCAATAGGCCGCGATCGCTGGTCTCATGAAACGATTGCTTGGATGGTATGGGGTCCTGGCCTGCGCTGTTGTGGCGTTTGGCCAGGAGCCGGGGAGCTTGGTGCTTCAATGGAATGAGCTGGCGTTGCGGGCGATTCGAGCGGAGACCACCGGACCAACCGCCTCGACCCGGAATCTCGCAATTCTTCATTGCGCCCTGTACGACGCCGTCAACTCGATCACTCGCGCCCGCCAGCCATATCGATTTGCCATCGATTGCCCGAAAGGCGCGTCGGTGGAGGCGGCGGTGGCGGCCTGCGGGTGCGAGATTCTCAAGGTGATCTATCCCTCCGTGAAGGCGCGGGCGGACGACCTGCGCAAAGCCATGCTCAAGTCGATTGGGGATGAGACGGCCGTGGCGGCGGGAACGCGCGTCGGGGAGGAAATCGCCACCCGCATGCTGGCGGTCCGCACTGATGACGGATCGAACACCCAGGTTCCTTACATACCCAAACGGGACCCGGGGCAGTGGCGACGCACGCTTCCTTACCAGCGACCGCCGACGGACCCGCAATGGGGCTCGGTGAAGTTGTTCGCGTTGCCGGACCGAAGGTCGTTCCTGCCGCCGCCGCCGCCGCCCCTGGAGAGCGCCGACTACGCCACCGCCTACAACGAGGTGAAGGCCGTGGGTGGCAAGAAGAGCAAGGCGCGCACGAAGGAGCAGAGTGACATCGCCACCTTTTGGTCCGACTTCAGTTACACCGCGATGCCCCCGGGCCATTGGCAGGAAATTGCCGCCGATATTGTGCGGGAGCGAGGCACCACCCTTGCCGAGACCGCGCGATTGTTCGCGCTGCTGAGTCTGGCGCAGGCGGACGCGGCCATCGTCTGCTGGGAAATCAAATACAGCTTCAATTCGTGGCGCCCGGTCACCGCGATTAACCGGGCGGACGAGGACGACAACCCGGCGACGGAGAAGGACGAGGCTTGGCAGTCCTTTCTCGTGTCCCCGAGCTTTCCCGAATACACCAGCGGTCACAGCACCTTCAGCAAGGCCAGCGCGCAAATCTTGAAACGATTTTTCGGGACGGACACGGTTCACTTCACAGTCCGCTCGGACTCGCTGCCGGGTGTGACCCGCGTCTTCGACAGCTTCGCGGCCTGCGCGGACGAGGTGGGCATCAGCCGGATTTATGGCGGCATCCATTTTCAATTCTCGAATGTCGAGGGCAAACGGTGCGGCGAGAAGATCGGGGATTACATCAGCGAGCATTGCCTCCTGCCGCTCTAA
>CAZMLP010000136.1:0-1840 GCA_964566745.1 uncultured Verrucomicrobiota bacterium
TCGAATCAATGACCGCCGCGCTCTTAAAGCTAGCGACCCCGCCGACGAGTCCGACGCGGTCGAGCTTGAGGCGCCGGAAAAGTATGTCAGCCGCGGCGGTCACAAGCTGGAGCACGCGCTGGCACACTTTGGCCAGAAAGTCAGTGGCGAGACCGCGGTTGATTTTGGCGCCTCCACCGGCGGTTTCACCGATTGCTTGCTGCAGGCCGGCGCAAAGCGCGTCTACGCCGTGGATGTCGGGCACGGCCAGTTGGCGTGGACGTTGCGCCAGGATCATCGCGTGGTGGTGATGGAAAAAACCAACGCGCGGAACCTCGCACCCGCCAGTTTTGGCCGCGACTTCCGACCGGTGGACCTCATCGTGATCGATTGCTCTTTTATTTCCTTGCGCAAGGTGCTGCCGCCCGCCGTTCCCCTGCTCCGCCCGAACGGTCGCGTCATCGCGCTGATCAAGCCCCAATTCGAGGCAGGCAAGGCCGAGGCCGACAAGGGCGGGGGCGTCATCACGGACCCGGCGGTTCACGCGCGAGTGCTGGATGAGTTGCGGGCGTTCGTCACCATGGAACTGCCTTCCCTCGCGTGGCAGGGCGTGACCGAGTCGCCCATTCTCGGCCCGGCTGGCAACAAGGAGTTTCTCGCTCTGCTTGAAAAAGTTCGCTGAAACAATCCGTTCCGTCGGCCTGATCGCCAACGTGGACAAGCCCAGCGCCAAGGCGCTTGTGCGCCGGGCCACAGCCGCGTTGCGCGCGGACGGCCTGGCGGTGGCGACGGACGACGCCACTCACCGGTTCGCCTCCCTGGGCGAGGATGCCGTCCCTCACGCCGACGCGCGCGAGCTGGCGCGGCACGCCGATCTCATCCTCGTGTTTGGCGGGGATGGCACCATGCTCTGCGTCGCACGGCAAGTGGCGGGAGAATCGACGCCGATCCTTGGTATTAACATCGGCGGGCTGGGATTCCTCACGGGGGTGCCCTCAGCCCGCCTGAGCCAGGCCCTCAAGCAAATACGCGCCGGTGATTTTACCCTGGAACAGCGACCACTCATCCAGGCGCGCGGGCGACTCCCGGGCGGGCCGTTCGACCAATGCGCGTTAAATGACTTTGTTATCAGCCGCGGCTCGGCTTCACGCATGATCGAACTTGAGGTGCGCGTGGACGATGAAATCGTCACCGCGTACCGCTGCGACGGGCTGATCGTGAGCTCGCCGACGGGATCGACCGCCTACTCGCTTTCGGCGGGTGGACCAATCGTGAATCCAAACGCCGCCGTTTTTGTCCTCACGCCCATTTGTCCGCACACCTTGTCCGACCGGTCCCTGATCGTGAGCCTGAATTCCACCATACGCGTGGAGGTGCGCAGCGAGCGGCTCGAAATTCTTCTCACTGCTGACGGACAGGTGCAGACCGTCCTGGCGTCTGGCGGGCAAGTGACGATTCGCCGCCATCGCCGGGCTGTACGGCTGATGCGGCTGGGCGGAGACTCCTTCTACTCCACCTTGCGCACGAAGCTTCACTGGAGCGGCAACAATCTCGAACGGCCCGCATGATTCGCCTCAAGGACTTTGCCGCCCAAGCCGGCGTTTCAGTGATGACCGTCTCCAAGGCGATGCGGGACGAGCCGGATGTCTCGGCCGAGACCAAAAACCGCATTCGCGCCCTCGCCCGGCAAATGGGCTACGTGCCCAACGCGATGGCGCAAAACCTCCGGAGCCGCAACACCAAGCTGCTTGGACTGCTGGTGCCCAGCACGGTGGACCCCATCTTCGCGCGGATCTTGCTGGCTATCGAGGAAAACTCGCGAGAGATGGGTTATGATTTGCTGCTGGCGCTGTCGGCCAAC
>CAZMLP010000137.1:0-2290 GCA_964566745.1 uncultured Verrucomicrobiota bacterium
GAAAATGGATTTCACCATTTCCGCTCTTAAATCTTCGGCCAGAAATACAACCAATTGGAATTAAGCAGGTTATATCCAAACATGCCTTTTTGGTGACTCATTTGTCCGAATCTCCTCCGGGTGCTAGAGTAAGGATGGCGATGGAGAGTTCGGGGATTCTCCCGACGGCCACGCCAGACGTTGTATGAAAAACCGCTGCCAACTGGAGTTAAGGCTCGAAAATCGTCCGCAGGCTGGCCGGAGACGCCTTCGCCGGAGCGGGCGGGCGCAAATTTGGTTTTCCCACATGCGGCACGTCGTGGGACAGGCCCGTGACTGGCCGTCACCGGTTGGGCGTGTGAATCGCTCCATGGACAAACAAATCTTGCTGCCGTTGGACCGGAAGGGTCGGCCAGCAACTCGTCAATGATGCACGATCCATTTAATCATTTGCCTTCCATGACTGGGACGCAAAACGAGGCATGCGTGTGCTTTTTTCTGATTCCATTTTTGGCCCGAAAACCGGATTTGTTCCGGGGCGTCCGGCCTTGCGGCGAATCGCCACCCGGGCGGCGGGCGAGGACACCCATCAGATCGAGTTGAACCTGCGGGATGTCGAGCAGTTGTTCAACACGATGGATCCCTCGCCGTTTCATGAGAAGGATCTCGACCACGACGCGGAGGAGTTCATTTTAAGTTGGGCCCAGGAGTTCAACCTGCATGAGCCGGTGGAGCTGGTCATTCATTTCGACAAGCTCCCCGAAAACGAGCGGGCGCGCTCCGCCATCGCCAGCGCGGTGCATAATTACTTCACCTATCGCGCCCGGCTCAACCAGCTCGAGTTCAAACGGCTGATGAAGCAGGGGCGCGCCACCTTGCTGGTCGGCATCATGTTCCTGGCGGGCTGCCTCGGTTTGGCGGAACTGCTGCCGCGCGACGCCGCCTGGGCGGACTTTGTGCGCGAGGGCCTGACCATTGCCGGCTGGGTGGCGATGTGGAAACCAATGGAGATTTATCTCTACGACTGGTGGCCAGTGCGCCGGCGCGGCAAGGTCTTCGCCAAATTGAGCCGGATGCCGGTTGAGGTGCATCAGCGCGAAGCATCCAGGCCTGCCCGCGTCCCCGCCTCCGCCGACGCGTTCATAATCTGATCGTGGCACGGAGTCGGGGTTGGACTTGGGCCGCAAAGTCGGAAAGACTTCGGCGACGACGCGACCATGAAGCCACCGGCCCAATCCACCGCCAACTCCGGAAACACTGCCCTGGTGGAGCAAGGCATTGGCGCCTCGAAGCTCGCGTTGGGAATCAACCTCGTACTGGCGCTCGTAAAAATTGTGGCGGGCATCGTCGGCAACTCCTACGCGCTGATCGCGGACGGCATCGAGTCCTCCGCCGACCTGATCAGTTCCCTCGTGGTGTGGAGCGGGTTGCGCCTGGCCGCCAAGCCGGCGGATCGCGATCATCCTTACGGCCACGGCAAGGCGGAATCCATCGCGGGTCTGGTGGTCGCAAGCATCCTTTTGACGGCGGCGGGAATGATCGCGCTGGAGAGCATCCACCAAATTCGCACCCCGCACCGCTCGCCGGCGCCGTTCACCTTGTTCGTGCTGCTCGGAGTGATCTTGATCAAGGAGGGCCTGTTCCGTTTCGTGGTGTCGCTAGGCCGCTCGCTGGACAGCACCTCGCTCAAGGGCGATGCCTGGCATCACCGGCTGGACGCGATCACGTCGGCCGCCGTTTTCATTGGAATTTCCGTCGCGTTGATCGGCGGGCCGGGCTACGAGACGGCGGACGATTGGGCGGCGCTTTTGGCGTGCCTCATCATCGCATGGAACGGCGCGCAATTTTTTGCCTCCGCGCTCAACGAGGTGATGGACGCGGCCCCGCCGGAAAACGTGGTGAACCAAATCCGCGCCATCGCCTCCGGCGTGCCGGAGGTTCGGGGCATCGGCAAATGCCGCATCCGAAAAAGCGGCCTGCATTTGGCATTGGACATCCATGTGTTTGTGAATGGCGACCTTAGTGTGTCTCACGGTCACACCATCGCCCACGCCGTTGAGCAGCGGCTCTTTCACGCGCCGTATCATATTCGCGACGTGACGGTTCACATTGAGCCATCCCACAAGTAGGCGCCCGGGCGGCACGGAAAAGCGCGAGTGACGCCCCGCGCCCGCCGGTGTCTGTAATGGAACCAACATGACCGATGACGATTCTTCTCCCGCGGCAGAGGGCTTTGCGGCCGGCATCAGACGCTGGGCCGGCTGGTTGTTGTATTATTGGATCATAACCGTTCCGCTGGGCTTGGTCCTGC
>CAZMLP010000138.1:0-1865 GCA_964566745.1 uncultured Verrucomicrobiota bacterium
GCGCCGCTGGCGCGTCCGGGCGGGCCTACGACGTTATTCTCGCCGCCTGGCCAAACTCCGCGCCCAACCCCCGGCAGCCGGTAGGGCGAAGCTTTGCTGAGCCCTGATCGATTTGCCGGTGCCACTTTGTTCCTGGCTTACCTTGCCTGCCACGCGCGCTTGGCAGGTAGGGACGCGCCGCTGGCGCGTCCGGGCGGGCCTACGACGTTATTCTCGCCGCCTGGGCAAATTTCGCGCCAAGCCCCCGGTAGCCCCCGGGCAAGGTTTTTATTCATCCGCAAGAAAACTTCCCGCTGGACATTTTTCTCAAGTGTTTGTAATTTTGTTTACATAAAGGGAGGGGCAATTTCCCGCACCCCGCCAAAAGCATAACCTCAACCCAAAGCTTTCATGATCTCTCGAACTGGCAAAATCGCCCGGCTGCCCCGGGCCGTCCGCGACCAACTCAACCAACGCCTCGATGACGGCGAGCAAGGACCGGAACTGCTCGAATGGCTCAACCAGCTTCCGGAGGTCCGCGAAATCCTGGCCCGTGATTTTGAAGGAAAAGAAATCAACGCCCAAAACCTGAGTTCCTGGCGACAGGGCGGCTTTCAAGATTGGGTCACCCAGGGCCAGGTCCTGGAACTGGCCCAGCGCCTGGACGAGGAGACTTCCGAAATCCGTCGTGAGGAGATAAGGAGCCACCATCCACTTACCCAACGTCTTCTGACCTGGTTGACCGCCCGTTATCTGTTGGCCTCCCGGCGACTGGACCAACTCGACGAAGCCGAGTCCTGGAAACGGTTGCGCGGGCTGTGCGCCGATTTGGGCCGGTTGCGGCGGATGGAAGAGGAGGACCGCCAGCGGCGCAAGGAGGAGGAGGGCAAGGACGCCTTGGTGCGCGCGGAGATGGCCAATTTGTTCTTCGAGATGAAAGCCAAGGATCGCGAGGCCCGACAGGCCAAGGAAGCGGCAACCAAAGCGGGCGCCAGCCCCTCGCCGGAGTCTGCCGAACCGTCTGTCACGGCGGTTCCTTCGAAAGAAATGCCGATGTCACCAAACCAACCGGTTCAAGGTGATTCAAGGTGCGTGGGCACAGCCCTTCCATCCAATACCAACCCGGGCGCCGGACCCCAGGCGACCGCTGTCCTTGCCCCGAGTCCGGTCGAATCAACCTCCAACCCTTCGGAAAACCCGCCAATTGCGGGCCATTCAAGGTGATTCAAGCCTCCTCGCGGAAGGCCGTCTTCCGCACCACCTTTATAACTCGCGGAGGCCCTTGGGAAAACATAAGCGCAATCTGAGGGCCGATCCCCTTCCGGGTGGCGCGGGCCTAATTGGTCGTCCGCAGAGACTCCGAATTCATGGCGATGATCTTTGTTGGCACGCTTGGCGCGCATCCAAGAGGTCATGACCAGCGTAAGGAATCATGCGCAGCAACTCACGGTGGCCTGAATTCAACTTCGATTTTCGGGTCGAGGACGGTTTTTCTTGCCCGGCAAACCGCGGTTTGCTAGCAAGGAAACAGTAGCCACCTGTGGCAGCGATGGCGGGTAACTCCCGTAGCTGCGTCACGCGGGTGGCTTTTTGCCGCCCGCCAGCAAGCAACTCAACTAGCAATGGCAGGCAGATGAGCGGCACGAGGCACAGAACGGCGCGGCACTCTTTCCCGGGAGTGATTGTTTTCCCGTCATCCAGCGTCTCGGTCCTTTCTCCCGCTTGCTTTGTTCCCCGGCACATCCCATGAAATCCTCCTGTCGAAAGTTCCTGCCTGTCTTGACGCTTCTATTCCTTGCTCCCGCCCTCGGTCACGCCCACACCGCAGGCGGAGACGTCTCCGGCCTCCGCGCCGGATTCAGCCACCCTTGGACCGGATGGGATCA
>CAZMLP010000139.1:0-2274 GCA_964566745.1 uncultured Verrucomicrobiota bacterium
CTCCATGACGGCTTTGTCCATGTCAAAACTGATGCCGAGCACCTCCAGCCCCCGGTCGTGAAATTTGGCGTACGCAGCCTTTAGGCGGGGCAGATCCTCGATGCAAGGCGCGCACCATGTTGCCCAAAAATCGACTAACACCACTTTGCCCTTCAGGGCGGCAAGATCGACGGTGCTTCCGTCGGTCGCGGTGAACTTGAGGTCCAACGGTTTGCCGACCTCGAACGGTCGCTTGCCCGCAAGGTAATCCCGCGCGTATTGCTTGATCTCGCCGGGCGTGGAGTCACTAATGCTGATGGCCCGGGCGAGATTGGTCGCGTCTTGACCCGTCCGGCTGCGGGCGAACCCCAGCGCATTGCGAAACGCTTTTTCGGACTTCGGAAACTCGCGAATCAATTCTTGAAAGCCGAGCGCGAACTCGAGGTCCGCCGCGGCGCGGCCTTTCGCGGGAATCAGCCGGATGGCCCGCGCGCGGATTTGCATGAGGCGCATCTCCACCCGCTCATCCTCCGGCACGGCGGGATTGGCCGCGACAGAGGCGATAAACGCGCCCAGCTCCTCCTCGCGCGCATGATCGCCCGCGCTGATGGTGGAAAGGCTGCGAATCACGACCTTGCGTGCTTCCCCCGCTCTCGGATCATCCGGGAAGCGGCGGAGGAATTCTTTCGCCTGCGCGGCGAGATCGGAGCACTGGGCCCGGGCGCGGTCATGGCTGGCCTGAATTTCCGCGGGCGTCATCAGCCGTTCAGGCTTCGGGAGGGGGGCTTGCACCGCTTTCTCAGAGGCGGTGATCATCGCCCAGGCTTGCGCGGGATCGTTCGGCAGCGCAGCCTTCGGCTCCGCCGCGTCCATGCCGCCGCACCACAGGCTCAAGGCGGCGAGCGCCACGCTCTGGCACCACCATCGTGACGGGGAATTGATCATTGCTTGGCGCAACTAACTATTTGGAGGAGGAAACTGCAAGCGGGTTTGGCATGAACCCTTGCTCATTTTTCCGAGTTTTGCCGTTCTCGGGCTTCGTCGCCATGTCGCGCACCGTTGGCCAAAATGGAATTTTTTAGAGCGGGCATATCGGAATCGGGGCTGATTGGAGGATTTTTAGACATTTTGCACGATGGAATTTGACAGTTGGAGGGATGTTTCGTAAAAATCGCGCAAACGTGCCCCTATCGTTACGGAATTCTTGCGGCAGCGAACTATTGACGTTTCAAACGAGAGGGTTACACTTTCTCACAATCCGGCCACCGGTCGTCGTGAAAATTGCTGACCAACGTGAGTCGATAGGATCAGGCCCCGTATTATTTTCGTCCCCACCGGTGACGATTGGACTAACGCTTGTGAAAAGTAAGTCGAAAATCGTGCCGCTCCCCAAAAAGGTCTTCATTGTCGAGGATCATCCGGTTTTTCGGCAGGGGCTGGCGCAGATGGTGAACGACGAGGAGGGGTTCATTGTGTGCGGTCACACCGGAGAGGCCGACCATGCGCGGGATGAGATTGCGCGGCTGGAGCCGGATATTGTGCTGGTGGATCTGAGCTTGGAGGGGAAGAACGGTCTGGACCTTATCAAAGAGGTGCGGGCGAAGAATCGGAAGGTAAAGCTTTTGGTGGTATCCATGCACGACGAGGCTCTTTACGCGGAAAGGGTGCTGCGGGCAGGGGGCAATGGATACATCATGAAGCAGGAGGACCCGGAGGAGATCATTAACGCCATGCGCGATGTGATCGAGGGGCACCTGTATGTGAGTGACGCGGTTTTGGCCAGCGCCTCGGAACGCTCGTCCGAGCATCCAGTGGCCACGCCGCCGCGAGCGTTGGACCTCCTCACCGACTCCGAGCTGGAGATTTTGGAGTTAATAGGAAAGGGCAAGAGCGTCAAGGACATAGGACGCCAGCTTCGCCTCAATGAGTCGATGATCAATACCCACCGCGCGCAAATCAGGAAGAAGTTGAATTTGAAGAGCGTGCCGGAGTTGATTCGTTACGCGGTTTGCTGGGTGGAGACCGGAGTCTCTTGATTGCCAGCGAGGCGGCCCCGTCGGGCGCCGCCAAGCCTTAAGTTGCCTTCTCGTCCGCTTCCACTCGTGGCACTCGCACCGTGATGGTCGTGCCACGTCCCGCCGCCGACTCGATTTTACTCGTTCCCCCCAGGATGGCCGCCCGCTCATTGAGGCTCGATAGCCCAATACCCTGGCGCTTCTTTTTGTTCACCGTTACCCGGGCGAGCTCGAAGCCGCGGCCCTCATCCGTGATGCGAAGAGTGATTTCATCCCCGCT
>CAZMLP010000140.1:0-4217 GCA_964566745.1 uncultured Verrucomicrobiota bacterium
CGCGGGCCATGTAGCCGGTGTCCTCCAAGAAGCCGATAAACAGGAAGAGAAGCAGAATCTGCGGCAGAAAAACAATCACCGCGCCCACGCCCGCGATCACGCCATCCACGAGCAGGCTATTCAAGTCACCCGGCCCGAGCATCCCCGCCACACGCTGGCCGAACCAGTCCACGAGCGCTTGCAGGGCATCCATCGGGATGCGCGCGAAGCTGAAGATGCTTTGAAACATCAACGCCATGAGCGCGACAAAAATCAACGTGCCCCAAACCTTGTGGGTAAGCACGCGATCCAGCTTGTCGCTGAAAGTCTCACCGGGCACCCCGGTCTCCGTGGTGACTTCCGCGTGAATCCCTGTGACGGTGGCATAGCGGGCCTCGATGGCGGCACTGCGCCAGTCAACGCCGGCTTGTTCCAAACGCTCGCGCGCGGACTGAAGGGCTTCGGTGATGGCGGGCGGCAGCGCCAGTTGCGTGTCCGCGTTGGCCTTGGAATCGCCGAGCAAAAGGAGCGCCACGGCGTTTTGATTCACACCGTTGGCGAGTCCCGAGAAATGAACGGCGGTCGCCAGCCGGGCGGTCTCCGCGGCGAAGGCGGGTGGCAAATCGCAAAAGGAGCGCAGGGGAGGGCGCGCGCCCCGGTCGCGAACGTGAGTCACAACTTGGTCCCGCAGTTCCGCGATGCCATCGCCCTGGCTGGCCACCAGGGAAACGACGGGGGTGCCGAGCCGCGACTCCAGCGCCGGAAGGTCGATCTCGTGGCCATTCTCGCGCGCGACATCAATCATGTTGAGCGCGACCACGGTGGGATAGCCGAGTTCGATGACCTGCGTGGCGTAATACAAATTTCGCTCCAGGTTCGAGGCGTCCACCACCACGATCACCAGCACGGGCGCGCCGACATCCGGCAGCCGTTGCAGCAACACGTCCCGGGCTATCTGCTCATCCAAGGACTGCGGGTGCAGGCTGTAGGTGCCCGGAAGGTCGAGAATGGTCACCGGACAATCCGCCGGGGCTTGCAGCAGGCGACCCTCCTTCCGCTCGACGGTCACGCCGGCATAGTTGCCCACCTTGGCGCGCAGGCCCGTCAAGGCGTTGAAAATGGTGGTCTTGCCGCAGTTGGGATTGCCCGTGAGGACGGCCAGGGCAGGGGACGATTGCGCGGCGAGGATGGAGGGACCGTCGGCCATGCGAACTTTTACAGCGGACGGACGGAGATAAGCTCCGCCTCGTGTTTGCGCAGGGAAAGATTGTAGCCGCGAACCTTGATTTCCACCGGGTCCCCGAGCGGGGCAAAGCGAACCAGCTCGACTTGAGTGCCGTTCAACAGGCCCATTTCAAGGATGCGCCCGCGCTGATCAGGAGGGAGTTTGATCTCGGCCACGACGGCCTTGGTTCCCACCGGCAGGGAGGTCAACGGCTGGGCGGGCGCGGACATGGGGCGAATCACCCGTTACCGGGGGAGCTTCGCCTTGGCCGCCAGCGGCTCGACCAGAATATGCTGGGCCAGTTGGGTGCTGATGCCCAGTCGCATATTGCAGACTTGGCAGATGACGCTGGTTTGGCAGCCCACGAGCTTGATGCTTTGCTCCTCGCCGAGGCCCATTTCACGCAGGCGATGGCAAACGTCCGGCGGGGCGGATAACTGCTTGATGCGCACACACATGCCAGGCTGGACCTGGTTTAAAGGGCACAGGTTCGGCTTGGAACAGGGACCGTCCAGCGGGCTGACAACTGTCACAAAATCGCTCAAGGCACCGCAACGTATCGCTATTGAGACTTAGTTGCAAGAGGGATTTGGGCAAAATTCGGGCGATGCGCAATGACATTGACTCCGTTCCCTCCGCCCGCTACCCATGTGCAGCCGCAAAGCCCGCTGACGTATGAAACACCGCTCCCTCGCCTGGCCGCTCGCACTTCTTTTGTCCTGCGCGGTCCCCGACGCCTTCTCCCAGCCCGGCAAGCCGGACCAGCCCGTATATCGCAAGGGCGGCTTTTCCTCGATGATCGCGATGGGCAAGGCGTTGTTCAAAACCCTCAAGCCGGCATTCAAGGAACAGGTTCATTTCCAACCAGTTAGCCTGGAGACCGACGTGATGCCTTATGTCCGCCTCGAGGAATACAAGGACCCGGACGTTCCCAAGCCGATGCGGATGGTCTTCATCTCGGTTGGATTCATTGACTTGGTCAATTACGTCGCGCACGCCAAGGCCATTGACAAGGTGGAAAAGGGCTTCTTTGACAAATACGTGCTGTCCCTGGGGCAAGAATCGGGCGAGAAAGGGCTAAAGGAATTGCCGCGCCTCTCGGATCCGAAGTTCTGGACCGAGGACATGATGAACGAGCAGGAGAGCAGCTTCAACCAGATGTGCGGCATCCTGCTGGCCACGGAACTTTCCCATCATTACCTTGGGCACTACAAAAAATACGCGGACAAATTAATGGATGCCAATGGCAAGCCGGTGCCCATCAACTCATTGCTGACCGAGGCGGAATGGAAGGACTCGCTCAAGGCGGGGACGATCAACGCCTTGAATTGCGGTTACGGAATCGACGGAATCAAGTCGCTCTTTGACGCCATCGAGAAGATGCCGCAACGCCCCGCGTGGACCACCTATTTCCTGCCGAAATTCGCCAATGTGAAACAGGTGAAAAAGGACTTGAAACGCCTGGAAGACAACTTTTTTGCCGGCAACGAGTTGTGATTGGGCGAGGAACCGGGGTGAGTGACGGTTGCTAAGTTGTGGGGGGCCAAGCCACCCCGGCGAGTTCCGGGGGCAATTGTTTTGGGTCCACCGGATAAATGAGGGACAAATCCGCCTTGCCCGACAAAAGCTCAGGTTCCTCGGGCGCTCCCAGGATGAGCCAGAGCGTTTCGGTTTCTGTGTCGTTGAACACTTGGCGCAACTCCGCTGGTCCGACCAGCAATCCACCATGCTTGGGCACGGTCAAGGTCTGGTCGCCCACGCGTATCCGCCCGGTGCCCTCAAGCACAAAATAAAACTCCTCCGCCCGGATATGCTTGTGGAGAGTGCCTGCACTCTTGACCGGGTAACGCCAAAGGCGGGCGCTGAGATTCTCGCTCCTGGTCCGCTCCAGAAAATCCGCGTTCGGGATTTTCATGAGATTGGCAGGCCGCCAATGCAACTCCTCCGGTTTGATCAGAAAGTAGCCATCGACCGGTTTCATGCGGGCAGAATGGCGGTGGCCTGACGAGTTGGCAAGCCGACCGAACGGGCTTTCAGCGCTCCAGGGCGCGCCTCGTCAAACACCCCGCCGACGGCGCAGAAGGGCAAAGGCGCCGAGTCCCAAGGCCACGGCGCTCGCGGTCAGGCCCGGCTCGGGCACGGTGGTCAATTGCAGGCTCCAGTCTTGAATCTGGCTGACGCCACCGTTGACGCGGTCGGCGGCGAAAAGGGTCCACGTTCCATTGGGGTTGATGCCCTGAAAGGAGCTTAGCAAGGCGGTACGGCTGGACGAAGTTGGGTCGGTGATCCGCCCGTCCGGTTGCCAGGCGCCAGTCAACTGGTTTCCGGCGCTGACCGTGGTGAAATCGTTGTAATTGTGAATGTCATGAGCGGCGCTGTCGCTGAAACTCACGGAAAGACCGTGGTCGTCATACCCAAACGAGTCTCCCGCCGTCACTCCCGGCCGGTTCAGCAACATGGAGAAACCCGTGTCATGACGCAGATAGAGGACCAGGTCGCCATTGAAATCCCCCGTGATGTTCACGTTGACGGTGAGGTCCTGGATCACGGCGCCGGTGGCGGTAATGTTCCGGATGTCCTCGACGCCGGTCGAGTTGCCGTCCGGGATAGCCAGGTTGGGTGTGAAGGAAAAACTTTCCAGCACTTGCGCGCGCAACGCGGGGACAACGGCCAGCACGCCGCCAATCAAGAGGATTTTTCCGAGGCTCATATTCCGTGAAAAAATAAAACGGTTGATCAAAGTGAATGGCATGCCCCCTCCGGTTTAACGGTGAACGTAACGGTAAAAGCGCGAGAGCGTGCCGGCCGCGTCGTCAAAGTGAAAGGTTCCGAAGATGCTGGCGGATGCGGTCCCCAAATCCTGCCACGCGTCGCCGACATTATCCTTGAACTGGATGGTGTAGGTCAGGCCGGGAACCCCGTCAAAACTCAGATGCGCGCCGCTGCCATCCACCGAGATGCTGATGGCCGTGGAACTCTCGGTGTCCGCGTCTTGAATGTTCACTTGGACGGC
>CAZMLP010000141.1:0-6714 GCA_964566745.1 uncultured Verrucomicrobiota bacterium
CGTCGGCATCACCTCGCCATCATGAATGTCCAGAATTTCCCCCTCGATTCCCAACAGTTTGTGCGCGGCCTCGACCTCCGCATTGCGCCGCAATGCCAGCGGGCCGCCGGCCTCGCGCCAGTGCCCGATGTCACCGTTCGAGACCGAGACAAACAGGACGTGATGGCCTTTTGCCGCCCACATCGCCGCCGTTCCGCTGGCCTGCAGCTCGCAATCATCCGGGTGCGCGCCAAAGCAAACAATCCTCAGCTTGCCGTCATCCGGCGGCGGATTGATCGCGCGGGCTTGGTGGATGCAGAGGAGAGCCGCCAGCACTGGGCCGACGCGGGCGAGCCGTCGAAAAAGAAGCGTGCGCATGAGTTGCCTTTCGCAGGGTGTTCGAGATTTCACCGCCACCCTAAAGGCTTCTCCCCGCGACCGCAATGCTCGCATGGCGTGTCGGCAAGAATGTCTCGCGGAAGCGGACGCGCTCAATGCGGCGCGATATACACATCCTCCGCGCGCAGGTGGGGGAGAATCATCTCGACGGTCCGGCCGATGGCGCCTTGGTTTTGGTTCACGACGCGCAAAGCATTGGCGCCCAGTTCCCGGCGGCGTGACTCGTCCGAGAGCAACGCGGCGGCGGCGCTCTCCAGCCCCGCGGCGTCCTTTACTTGCACGGCGCCATCGCCCTCGACGAACGACTTGGCGATGGCCGTGAAATTTTGCATGTTCGGTCCGAAAATCATCGCCTTCCCCAGCGCGCCCGGCTCGATGGGATTCTGCCCGCCCTCGGCGGTCAGGCTCTTGCCCACGAAGATGACCGTCGCGTGCCGGTAGAAATGCCGCAGCTCGCCCGTGGTGTTCACCAGCAGGCAATCCACCTCGCCCGGCGCCAGTTGGGTTTTCGCGGTGATCAGGCTGCGATAGATGAATTTCACGCCCGCCTGCTCGATGTCATGACCCGCCTCCTTGCCGCGCTCAAAGTGGCGCGGCACCACGATCAGGAACAGCTTGGGAAATTTTTTGCGCAGGCGCAGATAGGTCTCGGCTAAAATCCCCTCCTCGCCGGCATGTGTGCTGCCCCCCAGCAAGATGGGCGCGTCGGGCGGCACGCCGATCTGCTTGAATAACGCCGGAACATCGAAGATCACCCGCTCGTCCAATTTGGCCGCGTCGAACTTGAGATTGCCGACCACGTGAATCGCCTCGGGTCGGCAACCCAGCTCGCGCAGGCGAGCCGCGTCGGCCTCGTTTTGCGCGCCGACCCCGGCAAGGTTGGCGAAGATGGGGCGAAACAGAAAACCGAAGCGCTTGTAGCCGCGATAGGAGCGCTCCGAAAGCCGGGCGTTCACCAGGAACACCGGCGTTCTCATGTCGCGCAATTTCCACAAAAAATTCGGCCAAATCTCGGCCTCCACCAGCACCACCGCCTCGGGATGAATCAAACTGACGGCGCGGCTGACATATGGCTTGCGGTCGATGGGATAGTATATTTTCAGGACGTGGCCGGGCAGTTTCCTTTTCAACTCGCCCATGCCAGTCGAGGTGGTGGTCGAGACGACGAGCTTGAGATTGGGAACGCGCGGCTCCAGCGCGTGGATCAATTGCGTGCAGAGGTTGACCTCGCCGACGCTCACCGCGTGCAACCAAAGGGCGTGGCGGTTGGTGAGCGCGTGCTTGACCCGCGCGTCAAACTGCCCAAAACGCTGCTCGAACCCCTCGCGCCAGTTGCCCCGCCGCCACATCTTCAAGAAGTAGAACGGCGCCGACAGCCAAAAAAAAATCGTGAACAGCAGGTTATAAAAGCTGCGCATCTACAGTCCGTGCCAAAACGTTCTCGTGTTTCCGGCCTCGTTGGGTCATTCGCCCGCTTGACGTGCCCAAAGCAAATCAAAGGCCAAATCTCGCGTGAGAAAACAAATCCCTGCGTGCAAGCTTTTGCGTCAACGAAAGATGCACCCACCCAACTCCGGGCTAACGGAACCAAAACCACCATATTACCACGAGCATGGGAAGCATAATCGGCAGTGTGAAACGGAACACGTAACCAAGAAAATCCGGCGTCCGGACCCGTTGTTGGTCCGCGATGGACTTGACCATGAAATTCGGCCCGTTGCCGATGTAGGTGTTCGCGCCAAAAAAGACGGCCGCCACGCTGATGGCCACGATCCGGGCGGAAAACGCTGGATTCCCCAGCAGGCAGGCCACCGCGATCTCGTCGGATCCCAGTGTTCCGCCAGCCAGCCGCGCGGCGTGATGTTTTTGCAGGAGAAGAAAGGTTTGCCGGGCTTCCTCGGCGTGCGCCCCCGTTAATTGAGCCAGTCCCGCCCCGCCGGTTTGGGCAAGCTTGGCGACTTCACTAATCACCTCGGGATCAACGAATTTGCCGATCGCCGCGTAAAGAAAACTCAAGTACGTGGGGGCGTTGTCCAGCACGCTGGAAAGCACCCCCGCCCCCCAGTAAAACAGGCTCGCCGTGGGGTCTCCCATTTGGCTCGCGTTGAGTCGCAGCCAGGCCAGCGCGGGCATCATCGTCGCGAAGATTCCCGCAAACAGCAGCGCCACTTCCTCCAGCGGGTGAAAGTCGAAGTGGTTCGCGGTGTGGATTTCTTTGCGGGTCGTGAACCACGATCCCAGCGCCGCGAGCACCATCAAGCCCTCGCGCAGAAAGGGGGGATTGTTGATGAACACCGCCACCAGGATCACCGCCAGAAAGAACAGGTTGGGCAGTCCCTCGAACCGCCATTCATCCGCCGGTTCGGCCAGCTCGTCGCGCACCGACTTTGGCGCCCGCGCGTAGTTGAGCCGGTCCACCACGTAAAACATCGCCAGCAGCATGCTGGTGCCCGCCAGCCACATCGGCCAGCAATGCTCCGCCACCCACCAGAACGGGATGCCTTTCAAAAAGCCGAGAAACAAGGGCGGGTCGCCAATCGGCGTGAGGCATCCCCCGACGTTCGACACGATGAAAATGAAGAAGACCACATGATGCGCCGTGACGCGGTACTTGTTCATCCGTATCCAGGGCCGGATCAGCAGCATCGAGGCGCCCGTCGTGCCGAGCACGTTCGCCAGGAGCGCGCCGACGAGCAGAAAGACCACGTTGGCGCCCGGTGTCGCCTCGCCTTTCACGCTGATGTGAATGCCTCCTGCCACCACGTAAAGCGAGCCCACCAGCGCGATGAACTGCGCGTACTCGATGGCGGCGTGCTTGACGCTCTCGAAGTCGCGCAAGCCAGCAAGGTAATAGAACAGCGTGATCGCACCGAGCCCGAGGGCAATCTTCGGATAATGCCTCGCCCACCATTTGGCGAAAAGGACTGGCGCGAGCGCGATCAGCGCCAGCAACAAGCCAAATGGGGCGATCATCCACGGACTGGGGTGGGCGGCTTCGTGCATGCGCGCCCAACTTATAAGCCGACATGAGGGAGAGCAAACAAAACGGAAGGTAGGCGGTTCGCCAGGCCGTCCGTTCAACGCAATCGCCCTGATACGATAATGAGCTTATTCGGCAAGGGCGACTGCCACCATCGCATCACCATCACTCAAAGATCTTCGGTCGCATCGCACGACCGCCCCTGGGGGAAACTCCCATGTTTCCTCCAACACAGTGTAATCGGTGATGGGAAGAATTTTGAAATGCCCATTTGGCAATCGTTCAGCCTGCACGGGACGAAACACCTCAGTCCCTTCATCAAACAAACGAACGTAAATCGTGACGCTGCCTGAATTCACGCCAGCAACTCTTTGATCACATCGCCATGCACATCCGTGAGGCGGCGGTCGATGCCATTGTGGCGATACGTCAGCTTCTCGTGGTCGATGCCGAGCAAGTGCAGCACAGTCGCGTGGATATCGTAGCAGTAAGCGGGATTCTCCACGGCCTTGTAGCTCCACTCGTCCGTCGCGCCATAACTCACGCCCCCCTTGATGCCCCCACCCGCCAGCCAATTCGTGAAGCCGAAAGGATTGTGGTCGCGACCTTTCCCGCCCTGGCTGCACGGCATGCGGCCGAACTCGGTGGTCCAGAGCACGATGGTGTCATCCAGCAGGCCGCGCGATTTGAGGTCTTTGATCAACGCGCCGGTCGGTTGGTCCATGCCGCGCGCCATGTCGAGATGATCGCGCGCCAAGTCCTCGTGGCTGTCCCAATTTCGTCGCGGGAAGCCATTGTCCGCGCCGCTCCAGATCTGCACGAACCGCACGCCCCGCTCAAGCAGTCGTCGCGCGACCAGGCAGCGCGTCCCGAAATCGCGCGTGTGCTCGTCGTCGAGGCCGTAGAGCGTCTTGGTCGCGGCGGATTCTCCGGTGAGATCGAGCACTTCCGGCGCGCTCAACTGCAGGCGCGCGGCCATCTCGTAACTGGCGATGCGCGCGTCAAGCCGCGAATCCCCCGCGCGCCCGGCGGCATACTCGCCGTTCATTTGCCGGAGCAACGCCATCGTCTCCCGCTCGTTTTCCTTCGTGAGTGATTTCGCGGACTCGGGCGGAAAAAGATTGTAGATCGGATTTGGCTGGCCGACGCGAATCATCGTTCCCTGGTTCGCGGCGGGCAGGAAGCCGGATCCCCAATTGGATGGCCCGTTCGGCGCGTAGCCGCGCACATCGGGCAGCACCACAAAGGTCGGCAGGTTCTCGTTCAGGCTGCCAAGGCCATAGGAAATCCACGCGCCCATGTGCGGAAAACCGGGCAGCACGAAACCGCTGTTCTGCATGTAGGTGGCCGGGCCGTGAACGTTCGACTTCGAGATCATCGAGTGGACAAACGCGATCTCGTCCGCGCAGGAGCCGATGTGCGGGACCAATTCGGAAATCATCTTGCCGCTCTTGCCGCGGGGCAGCCAGTCCCACGGCGATTTGAAACACGCGCCGGGATCACTCTGGAACAACTCCACCTTGCCGCCCGGATCAAACTTTTGGCCCGCGCGTTTGATCAGCTCCGGCTTGTAATCAAACGTGTCGCACTGGCTCGCCGCGCCGGACATGAAGAGTTGCACCACGCGCTTGGCTTTCGCCGGGTGATGTGGCTGTTTGAGCACTCCGGGGATGCCTTTTGTTGACGGCGCTTTCGCGTCCGCGGCGAGCGTGCGCTCCGTCGCCAGCAGATGCGCAAGTGCAATGCCGCCGAGGCCGCCGCCAAACCGCCAGAGAAACTCGCGCCGGTCGATCAAGCGCGGATCCTCCGCGCCCAAGGAAAGCGGCGTCTGCGCGGAGGAGCAGGAGTGAATGGGAGAGGTCATCGGCTAACTCCTAAAGCGATTGGCGAATTTGTTCGGGGCTTGGTCCGCGTCGGATTCGCCCGGACGGTTCGGCGAACCGTCCCTGCCTTTTGCCGCGGGATTGTTCCCGGCGCATTGCCGGTCAGCGGGCCCGTAGGGACGCCTCGCTGAGGCGTCCGCGAACCCTCGCCAACGCTCGATTCCGACGTTGCCAGGGAATGGATAAAACCGGCGAAAACTACCGGCGAGGAATGGGCGGCTTCTCATCGTGAGAATTGGGGCAAATGGGACTAATCAACGAACATGAATTCACTGCTGTTGAACAACACGCGGCACGCGCTGGCGAGACCGTGCTTCCTGGCAAAGGCCGCCAACCGGTCGCGCTCGGCGGCGGTCGGGCGGCGGTCCAGCGCCAGGCGATAAGCGTCGATGATTTGCTCATCCAGCTTGGAATGGGCCGCCGTCAGGCGCGCGGCGAGATGCTCGCTCTGGCTAAGGACGAATGGATTGTTCAACGTGGCGAGCGCCTGCAACGCCGTCAGCGTCGTGTTGCGCCGCGCGACCAGCAGGGACGGGTCGGCGGCATCCAGGCAATCCATGAACGGATCGGTCACACTACGCACCACCAGGCGATAAATGCTGCGCCGCCGGCCCGCCGCGCTCTCCACGTCGAAACGGGTGTAGTCATACACCGGCGAGTGGTCGTCCTTGAAAAAGAATTGCCGGTCGCTCGGCCCCCCCATCGTCAGGTCGAGTTGGCCGCTCACCGCGAGCATCGCGTCATGGATCGACTCGGCGTCGAGCCGCGCCCGGTTCATGCGCCAGAGAAAACGGTTGTCCGCGTCGGCCGTCATCGCGCGCTCGCTTGCGGCGGTTTTCTCCGGGCGGCTCGTCTGGCGATATGTGGTGCTGGTGACGATCAGTTTATGCAACTCTTTCAGCGACTCGCCGTGATCCATGAACCAATACGCCAGCCAGTCGAGCAATTCAGGATGCGTGGGCAAGCTGCCCATATGGCCAAAATCATTCGGGCTATCGACGATCCCCTTGCCGAAATGGTACTGCCACACGCGGTTCACGATGGAGCGGCGCGTGAGCAGGTTGCGCGGGTCGGTCAACCATCGCGCCAGCGCGGCGCGGCGCGCCCCCTCGGGATGACCGGTCGGCAGCTCGAATCTTCCGTCCGGGCCGGGCACCGCGGCCGGCGCGGCCGGCGGCATCAGGTCGCCGGGCCGCTTCACATCGCCGCGCGGGAGCAGGTTCACGGCGCGCATGCCTTTGGGCGGACCGAAGCTGCCCTCCCCCTTGAACTCGTGCGCGGCGGCGTAAACCATCTGCTCTTTGGGCAGCGCCTCCCACGCGTGCTTTAGTTCGGCGAGTCGGCCCTCGACGCGAGCCAATTCTTCCCTCGTCACGGCGGGGATGAGGCTGTCGAAAAGGGCTTTGCGCTCGCGAGTCAATCGCGCCGCCTCTGATTCCCATTCGCGGCGTTGTGCCAGCTCGGCGGGCGAGA
>CAZMLP010000142.1:0-7551 GCA_964566745.1 uncultured Verrucomicrobiota bacterium
CCCAGGAAGAATTGCCCCAGCGGAGTGTGCCGGTGGGAGCCGATGACGACAAGATCAGCGCGCCAGGCGGCCGCTTCCGCCAATATGCCCCAAGCGGGTGAATCCGCTTTGGCCCCGTTGTCCACCTCCCATTCGGGAAATGCCTGGTGCAACAGCACGGCCCCTTGAATGGCGATTTTTTTCGCATCAAGCAGGGCGTCGGCAACTCTTTTTCGCGCGGCCACAACCAAGGGAGGCTCCGGAACCTCATTGCCATCGCCGGTCGCTGGAAGGGGCAGGCAGACGTCCGCCACGGTCAACACCTTGGCTTTCGCATATCGATCAAAGCCTCCGTGCGCCAGGTCATTGACTGCCAGTTCCGCTCCCGGTGAGCCGTCGTAAGCGACAAGAATTCTTTTCACCACGGGTGGAATATTCCTGCATGGAATCCCGCGGGCTTCACCAAAACTGCCAATCGATCACCCGGCCTTGCCAAGCCAACCCGGTCATTTTGCTTCGGGGGCACGCAAGATTTGCTTTCTGTTCGGCAAGAATCGGGAAGCCCGCTGGACCAGGATCGTGAATGGTGATGGCAGAAATAAGCAAGCCAATGAACACGACCAACCCAACCGAGCTTCCACCCCGGAAGGGGACTCATGCCGATCCCACCGCGATTGCCGGGGCAGGGAGTCCAAAGCAAGAGAGGACGCCGCCGGTCAGCGTCGCTGCGTGCTGCCTGCAAGGCCGCGAGATTCGGAAAGATTTGGCGGCTCGCACGGAGCAGGCGCTCGCGGCAGCCAGCACCCGGCCGGAAGACATCCTCAATCATCCGGACTTGGCGCGCGCATTGGTCGAGGACGCCCTGGCGGCCCGGGCATCAGATATCCACCTGGAGCCGCGCCAAACGGGAGTGTGCGTCCGGCTGCGGGTGGACGGGGCGATCACCGACGTGGCGTCCCTCACTCTGGAGGAAGGCCGGTGGGTGACGAATCAATTCAAGGCGCTGGCCAATTTGGATCCTGTGGCGCGGTTCACTCCGCGCGACAGTCACGCGCGGGTTGGCATTCCCGGCGGCTTCGCGGACCTGCGCCTGGCCTTGGCGCCCTGTCAGCGGGGGGAGGCGTTGACCATCCGGTTGTTTGATCCGAAACGGTTGGAGCGGTCCATTGCCGAGCTGGGACTCTCCGCACCCAATCTTCAACAGTTGGAGGGCTGGCTGGAAAACGTGAACGGCATGTTCGTCGCCGCGGGCCCGACGGGCAGCGGCAAGACCACCACGGTTTACGGCTTGTTGCACGAGTTGAAATACGCCGACCGCGCCGTGGTCTCCATTGAGGACCCGGTGGAGCACGAAATCCCCGGCATCACCCAAGTTCAGCTGGACGAGAAACATCATCTCTCCTTCGCGGAAGGAGTAAAGTCCATGCTGCGCCTCGATCCGGATTTTTTGATGATCGGGGAGATTCGCGATGCCGCCTCCGCCCACGCTGCCGTGGACGCGGCAATCACCGGCCGGGTGTTGCTGACCACCGTTCACGCGCGGGACGCCGTCGGGGTGGTGACCGCGCTGCGAAATTGGGGCTTGCGGGACCATGAGATTGCCGAGTCCCTGACCGTCGTCGTCGCCCAACGGCTGGTGCGCCGCCTATGCCCCTCCTGCCGCCGGCCAGGCGAGCCGGGCGAGGCCGAGGCGCGCTGGATAAAATCCCTCCATTTGCCCCCGCTCAAATGCGTCTGGTCGGCCCCCGGCTGCCCGGCCTGTCGCGGACTTGGCTATCACGGACGCTCCGGCATTTTCGAGCTTTGGCGCCTTCGCGAAAGCGATTACCGCCTGATTCTCGCCCACGCGGATGAGCACACCCTGCGCCGCTGCTTGAATCAAGGCCGGACCGGCGGCTTGCTGGAGGACGGACTTGCCAAAGTTGCCGATGGAACAACCAGCCTGCCGGAACTTCGCCGGGCGTGCAGCGGCGCTTTGCCAGCCGAATCGCTCCCTCTTTCTGAAATCGCGCCCGCGAAACAAGAACCAGCATGAAAACGAAACCCAATGGCGGAAAGTCCAAGGCAAAGACGCGCGGGATCAAAAGAGGCGCCACGCAAAAAAGCGCCCCTCGCGCCCGGAAGCCGGATCCCGCCCAAACGCCGTGGATTGTAAAAATCAAGACCATCCTGGTACCGGTGGATTTTTCCGCGGAATCCGAAAAAGCGATCGCCTACGCCGTCCCCTTCGCGCGGCAATTTGGAGCGCGAATCGTTCTCCTGCACGTGGTCGAGCCGGTTGCCTTCCCGGACTTTGAGGCCGCGTTTCCGCTGGTGATGGAAAATGACAAGATAATGGCCGCGTGCAAACGCCACCTGGAGCGGGTGGCCAGGGACCTGAGAATTCCACCCCGGCTCGTCGAGCGAGTTCTGGTGCGCCATGGGCGGTCCTTTAATGAAATCGCGGACGCGGCGCGGACGCTCAAGGTGGACCTCATCATTATTTCCACGCACGGCCGCACCGGTTTCAAGCGCGCGCTGGTGGGCAGCACGACCGAGCGCGTGGTGCGGCACGCGCCATGCCCCGTTCTGGTTGTGCGCCCTTGCGAGCACGAATTTGTCGTCAGCCAATCAAAACCCTCCAACTGAAAAGCATAATGAAAGTAAAACCAGCCGGCAATCCCGGAAACGTGGTCATGGAACTGGGCGATCATGACGAGGCCGTGCTCGCGGCCGCCGCGTCTCCTTTCAAAATCAAAACCATCCTGGTACCCGTGGATTTCTCCGACTGCTCGCGGCAGGCCTTGAAATATGCGCTGCCCCTGGCGGGGCAACATGACGCCACCGTCGCCTTGCTGTACGTGATTCCCACGCCTCCGTACGCCATGACTGAATATGGCGGCGTGGATTTCGCCTCCATTGAGTCGGAATTGCGCGCCAACTCGGAACGGCAACTGGCGGCGCTGGTGAAGGAGGAGGCGCAAGACGTCAAGACGGAGACCATGGTGTGCGCCGGCTCCCCGGGCGAGGAGATCATCCTGACTGCGAAAAGCCTGGGCGCGGATTTGATTGTCATCTCCACCCACGGCCGCACGGGATTGAAGCATGTGTTTCTTGGAAGCGTGGCGGAGCACGTCGTGCGGCACGCCCCGTGTCCCGTCCTGGTCGTGCGCGAGCCGTCCGTCCCCTCCAAATCCAAAACCGCCGCGTGACGTGGAGCCATTTGAGTTGCGCCGGGCAAAATTCGTTGCGCTCCCGACAAGCCGCGACGAGCGGGTTTTGCGGCCGGCTCCCATACTTCTTTCAACGTATGAAGCGAATCATCGACACCAGCCAAATCCTCGGAACGGTGGAGCTGCCCGACGGCCTGCGCGAGATCTGCGCCACCGCCGTGGCAAGCTATGACGAGGCCTCGCGTCACCTCGTGACGCGGCTCGATTCATTCCTCCGCGCCACCGGCTCGCGGGTGGAGGAGAGGCATGTGTCCGCCCCCTGGTTGCCCCCAGCGGAGACCCTCACCGAGACGGCGGAGCCCGAGGAGGCGCCCGACCTCGCCAGGGAAATTTTCCACCGGTGGGTGGCCAAGGTGCGGCAATCCGCGCCTTCCATCCACAGCGCAACCCTTTAAGCCCGTGAAAACTTGTTATGATACCCAAATACACCGTTGAATATTCGACCCCGTTTCGCAAACACGCCCAGGTCAACCATCACTCCACCGACGATCCCGTCGCGTGCGAGGAGTTTGTCGAGGAGTTGCTGGAACGCGGTTTCCTCATTCGCGCCATCAAACATGAGGGCGTTGATTTGACCCGGCACGAATTCGACCGGCTGGTCAAGAACGCGGCCGCCATGCTGGCGTCGAAACACCTTTGCGTCTCGCTGGGCATCAAACCGGACGAGGAAAAGTTTCGCTTCGGATTCACCGCATGACCGGCCCGGCCGGGACGCACAGGCAGAAAGGCGCCTTATGACAAAAGAAGAGATGACCGATGTGAAGCCGGTTGAAAAGGTGATCGCGGAGCACCCGTTTCTCAAGGGGTTGAAGCCCGCGCACCTCGCGGTGTTGAATCAGAACGCCATGCGCGTTTACTACAAGGCGGGCGAGCATGTCTTCCACGAGGGAGAACCGGCCAACCGGTTCTACCTGATTGAGGAGGGCAAGGTTTCGCTGGAATCGCGCCAGGCCGAGGCGCCGCCCCGGCAGGTTGAAATCATCGGCGCGGGCGATGTGCTCGGCTGGTCCTGGCTCTTCCCGCCCTACTACTGGCATTTCGACGCCCGGGTCATCGAGCCGATGACCGCCATCTTTTTTTACGGCACGCGGCTGCGGCAGGAGTGCGACCAGAATTTTGAGCTTGGTTACGAGCTCATGAAACGCGTGGCAGGCGTCGCGATTCAACGATTGCAAAGCACCCGGCGACAAATGCTCGCCCAAGGCTAGCGGCTTAAAAATGGCGGGCCAACGCGGTTCGCCCGGCGGTAAAATCGTGCCTTGAATTGGCTTGAACCGGGCAGATTTTCCGGGGCCATTCTCTCCGCGTCCCTTTCGAGGGATTGAATTCATTCTTGATCGGCGCTCCGACGAACTGCCTCCTGCGGCGGAGAGGACCCTGCGCTTGGCCTCGAAAGCGGCTTTTCCAGGAAACCAAAAGCGCAATCATTGATTTGCAACAGGTTGCGCGTTTTCGAATTCAAGGTTCGATGCGCGGGCCCTGATGGCAACATCCTTTATTTGGCTTGATTCACTTTTAATAGACCTGTTTTTAAGTCCTCAACGCCCTCCGGCTTTCCCCGCTGACGCCAGTTTGAAGTCCCAACTGGTTCTGGCGGGAAGTCTTGATTTAGATCGATCTGCTTGCGGGACGATTTCACCACCCGTTTTACTAAAGAGACGCGCTTGGCGCCATCGCCGCTTGATTGACGAGGGCGGCCGGGAATTCGCCGTCCCTCCCCATGGGGATGAATGGTAATAAAACTTACAATTGCGCCAGCGAAAAGTCCACACCTTTTTTTGGGGAATTCTCTCACCGGAAGGCGGATGAGCCGGTGGGGCCCGTGTGCCCCGGTGGCGCGCCCAATTACGAACGCCTATTGGCAGCCTCGTGGAGAGGGCGCGTTGACACAAACCCAAGAAAGCCAGCGGAAGTGCGGGGGCAATGCCTCCGCCCCGCACGGGCGAGGACGACACGCCTATTCATTGATGCCCCAGCGCGGCGCCGGCTGACAATAACCCGGCGACTCCATCCTGAGCGGCGCGGGCAGTCCGGCGACGCGGGCAAAAGAGTCCGCGTCCGCGGCGCCTTCGCCGCGGGACTCGGGCGCGAAAAAATCCAAACCCGCCTCCCGGGCGGCCTTTTCAAGAGGCGCCAGCCGGGGAGATCCGGGCTCGTCCGAATGGCCAGGCGGCCCAAAGAGGGCCACGAGAGCGGTCGTGGCGCCCCGCCGGTGGTCGATCGCGGATTCGAGCCACTCCGAGACGCCGGCCGGGAGCGGCGCATAGTCACTCGTTGCAACCACGAGGATGTCGGCCCGGACCGCGTCCCCTGCCGCCACATCCCGCCAGTCGTCGTCCATAAGCAGATCGAACGACCAGGGAATCGGCTGGAATTCGATGCCGCCGCCAAATCGATTGGCGAGCCGGCCCAGCATTTCCATCGCCCGTTTGCCGGCGGCGATGTCGTTGTAGGCAATGACGATCCGAAGCGCCATTTTCTTCCGGGAACCGCGACGGTTGAGCCCGGTGTGGTTTGCAAATAACGTGGTTGGCATGGTTCAATCATGCCAGGCAAAAACGAAAATGGAATCGGGTGTTTGTCCATATCTCAATAAGAATTCTTCCTATTTCCCTTTGAGATAACAAACCTCGCGAGACTCGGAGCATGGCCAGGGCTTGCTCGGCGCCGCAGCGGCGGGGTCCGGTTTGTATGGGAAACGCGCCTTTCCCGCTCTTCATTGCCTCCTTGAAACGCAAGGGAACTCGAACGACTGGCGCGCGTCCGATCCCGTCCCCGACGATACACCATCCTGTCGATTCAGGCGGGCATGACGGTCTTTGGTGTGGGGGCCAGTCCTGTCCGGGGGCAGGGCGTCGTGAATTTTGCTGAACGGGCGACTGTCCCCTCTCCGTTTGCCGGCCCGAATCCGGGAGGGTGGTTTTCCACCGGGCGGTTGGGGTGAGCGTTGATCAAGAGGGCATAGGGAAACATCCTAACGAATTATCGTGCCAAGACCCAATTTTCAACCGGCGCGCAGGGTGGAAGTTTGGGCTCGTGAAAATCACCTATCGCTCGCGCCAAAGCCAGGAAACTGGCTTTGCCCCTTTTTTCAATGTCGTGATTGTGCATGACACGCTTCCCGCGGGACGACACGCCATGCGCGTGCTCGCCGGCATGGGCCACGGGCTGGATCGCCAAGCGGAATTGCGACCCCGACTTTGGCGCTCTGATCTTCTCAAATCAGCCGATTGGTATGCGATGGCGCTGGCGGACGCCGCCGAGGCGGATATCCTGTTCGTTGCCATCCACACCCGGGAGGTCTTGGAGCCGGGGATCCACCGTTGGTTTCGCTCTTGCCTGGCGCAATTCCGCTGCCATGGCGGAGTCGTGGTCGCCTTGCTGGGCCCGCCCGGAGAAGCGGACGCTCCCGGTTCGACGCGCCTGGAGTTTATGCGCCTGCTGGCGCGAGACGCGGGCGTGGATTTTTTCGCCCCTCGGTCCCCGGAGGGGGCGGATGGGATCAATTTGACCTCACGCGCGGGAGAAATCGGCAACCGGACCAGTCTTGGAGGGGCCGCTCTGCCTCCCCGGGCAACTTTCAACACTCCCTCTGAGCCATGAGCGCGACTCTTCCGGTCGATTCCCGCGCCACAGCGGGATCAACCCCGGCGGCGACCATCCTTTACGCCGAGGACGATCCGGACTTGCGCCCGCTCTCCGCCCTGTTTCTGGCCCGCGCGGGCTTCAGGGTCACCCCAGTGTGCGATGGACGGGAGGCTTGGGAAAAACTCCACGCGGAGCGTTATGATCTGCTGGTCACCGACAACGACATGCCCCGGCTGACCGGCTTGGAACTGGTCCGGAAAGCCCGTTGTGAAGGCATGGGCATTCCCGTGATTCTTGCGTCCAGTCCGGCCAATGGAGGCCCAGAGTGGCTGCGCATCAACGCGCAAGTGCCCAAACCGTTTATGCCGGGGGAGTTGGTGGTGGCAGCGCGCCGAGTGCTGGCGGGAGCGTCGTGCCGCCGGGGCGATGGCCCGTTTGTGACGCCGTTCCTGGCGGCGTTGGCCGGTGAGGCCCGCGGGCTGAATTCCTATCGGCATTGGGGAATCAACGAGTAAGCGAGTCTTTATCGCGGGCCGAGGGGGGCCGCCCCCGTCGAAGGCCGTTGAGTGGCGCCCTCCGGGATTTGCCCTTTCAACCCGTCAGCCGAAAAAGCGTCCTGGTTGGATTCGCGACCGTTTCCGGAATCCGTGACCAAAACCGCGGCCCCTTGTAATTTCCCTTCGCGAAGACTACTCAGCGCCTCGTTGGCCGCGGCCAGCGGGAAAGTTTGGACTTGAGTCCGGACCGGAACTCGCGGCGCCAGCGCGAGAAA
>CAZMLP010000143.1:0-5125 GCA_964566745.1 uncultured Verrucomicrobiota bacterium
ACATCAAAGATTTGGATCAATCCTCGATCCGCACCGTCCTTTGGACCAACGCCGGAGCCGGCTATTCTTACTCCTCCCCCGCGCCGCACATCGCGTCCATTGTGCTGCGGCATGTCACCGGGATGGAACTGGCGGACTACATCAACGACCGCATGGCCAAGCCAATGGGCTGGGGACCGTGGGCCTATTGCCTCCATCGCGGCGATTACGTGATGCCGCATGCCAATGGCGCGGGCAGCATCGCGCTGCATGCCACGGACGCGCTGCGTTTCGGCTACTGCCTGCTGCACCACGGCAAGTGGAAGGACCGCCAGGTGGTTCCCGCGGATTACATCGCGCTCTGCAACCAGCCGTCGCCGTTCAATCCGCATACCCCGTTCAGCCTGCAATTTGAGCACAATGCCGATGGCCACGTGGCAGGGGCGCCGCGCGACGCGTTCTACAAATCAGGCGCGGGTGGATTTGGCATCTTCGTCGTTCCGTCCCTTGACATTGTGATCTACAAACTCGGCGGGAATGACGGGCAATATGACCCTGCGCTGACCGGTCTGCCGCAGCCGTTCAACTACGACGGCTCCCGCACCAACTGGAAGCCGATTCCGCGCACGCCATTCAACGAGGGGAGCATGGGTGGCGATGACGGTTTGCGCCGTGTGTTGGAGATGGTGTCGGCGGCGGTGCGGGACTGAAAACCCGCGTAACTGAATCATTGCGGGGATTTCTTGGACCGAGCCGGTGAGCGTATTCTTTTCGTATGAGTGAAAAACCTTTTCGTTATGGTCTGTTCGGTGTTGGTCGCTGCGGCTGCGTGCACGGGGAAACGTTGCTGTCCCAAGGCCAGCAAATCGTCGCCATCGGGGACGAGAATCCCGACGCGCTCGCGGTGGCGGCGCGGAAGCTGGGCTTGAAAGGCGTCACCGCCTTCCCAACGTCCGCCGCGATGGCAAGCGCGGGAGCCATTGACGCGGTGGTGATCTCCACCCACACCAAGGATCATGCGCGGGACGCCGGCCCGTTCGTGCGAGCGGGCATTCCAGTTTATCTGGAGAAGCCGCTCACCGCCGAGTTGGGCGAGGGCTTCGCGTTTGTGCGGTCCATCGGTAAAGCGGGTAACCTGCTGCAAATCGGCCTGCAACGCCGTTACGACGAGGCGCTTTGCCACGCCAAATCGTTGCTCGACGAAAAGCTCGTGGGCGAGATTCGCGAGATCCGCTCGATCCTCCGGGACCAGTATCCCCCGCCCGCGACCTACACCAGCCGGGGGTTGATCATCGACATGGGGATTCATGTCGCCGACGAGGCGCTGTGGTTGACGGGCGAGTTCCCCCGGGTCATTTGGGGAAAAATGTTTCACTCGAAAGAATATCACAGCCCCATCGACGAGGGGGGTGACACGGCGCATGTGGGATTCCTCACGCCAAGCGGAACCATCGGGCGGCTCGACCTGAGCCGCACCCACTCCTCGGGCTACAATAACGAGACCTACATCATTGGAACCAAGGGAACCCTCCATGTGGGGCGCTTTTGTGGCTACCCCGGCCCAATTCATGTGGAGTTGTGGACGGACCAGGGGAAGCTGCATCCCGCGTCCCGATCGTTCCCGATGACCGAACTCCCGAAAGGGCACGCGGAATTCCAGCCCCGCTTTCAGAGGGCCTACGCCATCGCGCACACGCGGTTTCGCGAGGCGGTGCGCGCGGGGAAGGACTTCGCGGTGACGCAAACCGACGTGTTGGACGCGCAAGTGGTGGTCGAGGCGGCCCATCGCTCGGCCTTGAACGGCGGGGCTGACTTTGCCGTCGCGCGCTCGGCGGATTTGGCGGAATACGAAAAACTTTGCCGGAACGCAGGGTTGATTGCCGCGTGACGCGGAATTTACCGCGAGCGGGCAAGTCCACCTTGCGACGCGGCCAAAATGGTCCATACTTCGGCGCGCGCTGACGATTTCAGGCGCAAGGCGGGCGAGGCCAGTGGCAAAGTCAAAGAGCATTCGATTTCCCATTATGGACACCAGGCGAGATTTCATCAAAAAGGCGGCATTGTTGTCGGGCATGGCGGGACTTTCGGGCGTGCTGCCCGCGTCGATTCAAAAGGCGCTGGCCATCGATCCGGCTCCCGGCAGCACTTATCTGGACGCCGAGCACATCGTGATCCTGATGCAGGAGAACCGCTCGTTCGACCACAGTTACGGCACCCTGCGCGGGGTGCGTGGTTTCAATGATCCCCGCGCGATCACCCTGCCCAACGGCAATCCGGTCTGGCTCCAGTCCAACAAGGCGGGTGAGACGTATCCACCGTTCCGGCTGAACATCAAGGAGACCAAATCCACATGGATGGGGTCGCTGCCGCACTCGTGGAGCAACCAGGTGGATGCCCGCAACGGCGGCAGGCATGACGGCTGGATCGAGGCAAAGCCCTCCGGCCACAAGGATTACGCGGGCATGCCGTTGACGATGGGCCACTACACGCGCCAGGACATTCCCTTTTATTATTCGCTCGCCGACGCGTTCACCATTTGCGACCAGCACTTCTGCTCCTCGCTCACCGGCACCACTCCCAACCGGCTGTATCTGTGGACCGGAACCGTGCGCGGAGAAGCCAAAACCGGGACTCCCGCGAACGTGCGCAACGAGGACACCGATTACGGCCGCTGGGCGAGCTGGACCACCTTCCCGGAGCGGCTGGAGGACGCCGGGATTTCCTGGCGCATCTACCAGAACGAGCTGAGCATAGACAGCGGGTTCCAGGGCGAGGAGGACGCGTGGCTCTCCAACTTCACCGACAATCCCATCGAGTGGTTCACCCAGTATCACGTGGAGTTCGCCGAGGGGCGCCGCGCATTTCTGGAGCGGGCCGGCAAAACCTTGCCCGCCGAGATCGAGGCGTTGAAGAAGCAGGCTGCGGAAGCCGCGCCGGACAGCCGTCGCCAACACGAATTGAACCGGCGCATCCAGGAAAAGACGGAGTTCCTGAAACGCCTTCCGGCCGAGCGCGAGAAGTGGAGTCGCGAGAATTTTGAAGCGCTGCCCGCGCGCGAAAAGAATCTTCACGCGAAGGCGTTCACCACGAATCGCGACGACCCGGATTACCGCTCGCTCACCACGCTGGAATACAAGGACGGTGACGAGACCAGGAAGCTCGAAGTGCCCAAAGGCGACACGTTGCACCAGTTCCGCCAGGACGTGAAAAATGGCAAGCTGCCGACGGTCTCCTGGCTCGTGGCGCCGGAAAATTTTTCCGATCATCCCGGCGCGGCCTGGTATGGCGCGTGGTACGTCTCCGAGGTGCTGGACATCCTCACAAAAAACCCGGCGGTCTGGCGGAAAACCATTTTCATTCTGACGTACGACGAGAACGACGGTTACTTTGACCACGTCCCGCCGTTCGTCGCGCCGCAACCGGGCAATTCCGCGTCCGGCAAGGTTTCGCTCGGCATCGATCCGGGCGTGGAATACGTCGAGCTGGCGGACGATTTGAAGCGCAAGCCGGCTGGCGAAGCGCGCGGCTCGTCCATCGGGCTGGGTTATCGCGTGCCGTTTGTGGTCGCCTCGCCGTGGAGTCGCGGCGGGCGCGTCTGCTCGCAAGTTTTCGACCATACCTCGGTGCTGCAATTGCTTGAGAAAATTCTCACGCGCAAGACGGGCAAGGAGATCAAAGAGACGAACATTTCCGCCTGGCGGCGCGCGGTGTGCGGCGACTTGACCTCCGTCTTCAAGCCGTGGAACGGCGAGAAGATTCCGCTTCCCGAGTTTCTGCCGAAGGACGAGTTCATCGAGGGAATTCACAATGCGAAGTCCAAGGACCTGCCCAAGGATTTCCACCAGCTCACGACCGAGGAAATCGCGGCGATCAAACGTGATCCAGCGGCCTCCCCGTTGCTGACCAGGCAAGAGGAGGGAACCAAGCCCTCCTGTCCGCTGCCGTACGAGTTGTATGCCCACGGGCGCCTGAGCGCGGACCGTTCGCGGCTTGAAGTGACTTTCGCGGCGGGCAACCAGGTGTTTGGCGCGGCCTCGGCCGGATCCCCGTTCAATGTGCATGTGCCGGTGAAATACCGGACCACTCACTCCCTGCTGGCCAGCCAGGAGAACACCACGCCCGGCGCGTTCCGCTCCTACGCCGTGCTGGCGGGCGACCGGGTCACGGATTCCTGGGCCCTGGCCGATTTTGAGGACGGCGCCTACCACATCCAGGCGCACGGTCCGAACGGGTTTCTGCGCGAGTTCATCGGCAGCGCCAATGACCCGCAGTTGACGGTGCTTTGCGAGTACGAGCGCGGCGGCGAGCAGGGCGTGGTTACGGGAAATCCGCTGCTCCGGCTGGTGAACAAGGAAAGCAGTCGCGACTTGGTGGTGGAGATTCGCGACCTCGCCTACGGAGGACTGCCGATTGTCCGCAAGGTGCGCGCCAACTCGGAGGTGACCGTGCCTGTGCCCGCGTTGCGGAGCCACGGCTGGTATGATTTCAGCGTGACGGTGAACGACGCCGGCATCTTTGAGCAACGCTTTGCCGGCCGCGTTGAAACGGGCAGAGACTCGATCAGCGACCCGGTGATGGGCCGCGTGCGGGTATAAGTTTTCTTGTCAAGGAACGGGCGGGCCCAGATTGAGCGAGCGCTCCTTTTGGTCCCGCCAAATAATCATGTTGCCGGTCGCCCGCGGACCTGGCAGCCAGCGCAGCAGATCATCGCTTGTCGCAATGGGATGGAAGTTGTATCTGAGGATCACATCACCGGCCTTCAGGCCCGCGCGGGCGGCAGCGCTCTTGGCCGGCACTTCGATCAGCAAAACCCCCGTCTCGGCATAGAGTCCGGCGGCAGAGACCTCGCCCGCGCCACTGAGGTTCTTCACCCGCGCGCCCAGCCACTCCAGCACGGGCGCGGGCCGGCCCGCTGGCTCCTTGGTTGTGTTTGCAGTCGTGGCAGCTGGCAATTCTGGCGTTCGTGCCAGCGCGCGCAACGCCGGTTTGCGCACGCCAAATTGGTTCATTGGAAAATTCTTAAAACCCAGCTTCAACGCCGGGGAGCCGGACAGGACACGATAGTCGCCTCGGGCGGGATCGACGAACTGCGCATCCGCCGCCACCGAGTGCTCATCACGCCCGCTCGCCTTTTGCAGCGCCGCCG
>CAZMLP010000144.1:0-6820 GCA_964566745.1 uncultured Verrucomicrobiota bacterium
ATAAGCTGCTCCGTTGAATGGCCAAACGCCAAAGCAACGCAGGACGACCACGGATGCACTCCGCTCCCTCTGCTGGCTCCTGTTCACAAACTCATCCCTATGAATCCACGCATCGGTAAAATTGGCCGGCTGCCCCGCGCCCTTCGCGAAGAACTCAACCAACGCCTCTCCGAGGGCGAGGGCGGCGAGCCTTTGCTTAACTGGCTCAACGCCCTGCCCGAGGTCCAACAAATCATTGCCGCCGAGTTCGGCGGCAAACCGGTCAGCGCCCAGAACCTGAGCACCTGGCGACAGGGCGCTTATGCCGACTGGGTCGCCCACGGCGAGGCCATGGAACTGGCCCAGCGCCTGGGCGAGGAAATCAAGGATTGGCAAGAGTCCGAAGCATCCGACCAAACCCCGTTGAGCGAGAAATTGATGGTCTGGCTGACCGCCCGTTACGCGGTGGCCGCGCAGAAGTTCGCTTCCTTGGACGAGGAGAAGCAATGGGAACGCTTGCGGGAGTTCGCGGCGGACATGCTCAGGGTCCGCAAGGCGGAGCAGAACGAGCGGCGGTTGCGCCTGGTCGAGGAGAAGGCCGGGGTGGAGCGCAAGGCGCGGGAGGCCAAAGAATCGGCCAGCGATTCGGAACGGCGCGAATTCATTAATTGGAAGCTGGAACAAATTCGCATCAGGCTTTTCGGGAACCGGCCGGTGGATGGTCCGCGTCCCTCAGCGGAGGAAATTGCGCGCAACGAGGCGCAGGCCGCGGCCCAAGGTCTCCGGCCGAAAACCCCCGAAATTCCAGGCGATTCAACCCAATTCAAGCCTTCCGCGACCGGACAAACCTTGAATCAAGTCTGACGAAACATGGATGCGCTCTCGAAAGTTCCTCCCTGGGAAAGGCGCTTGTCTAACAGCCCATTAAAAACCCCTGGATGCCGCCGCTGAAAAAAATTTGGTTTTGGGCGCGGAGCGACGACGAGGCATATCCGCAGGCGATCTGCCCCGAGGGTTTTTTAACGGGCTGCCAAGCGTAAACTTCGTAAAGTCGGCGAGTTATCCGTTGGCGGCGTTGGTCGCGGCGCCATTGGCTGCCGCCTCGTCTTGACGGCGTCTTTCCGCCAGGGCCATCGATTGCCCCCAGGAGCCGGAAGTTTCCGTCGCGAGTGTGATCAGACCCAATCCCATTCCTTTCAACGGATTGTGCCAAAGGGTCACGCCGCTCAGCGCATCCAGGCGCCAGACCTCCCCGCGAGTCGCGGCCAGGATTTTTCCGTCCTCCACCACAATGTTGACGAAATCACTGCCTTTGAGTTCGGTCCGCCACGCTTGCATTCCGGTCGTGGCGTCCAGGGCGATGACCGATCCCTTGATCCCCAAATATACGAGGCGCGTCATAAATTCCCTCACGGAGCCAACGCCGGGCCAACTCCCGGTCCCCGCCTACCCGTTGAACTTCCGGGCTGCCACCGTCGCGTTGTGTCCGCCAAAGCCGAACGAGTTGTTCAGCACCGCGTCGATCTTCAACTCGCGCGGCGTGTTCGGCACATAATCCAAATCGCACTCGGGATCGGGGTTCTCGTAATTGATGGTGGGCGGCGCCACGCCAACTTGAATCGCCTTGGCGCACAAAGCCATCTCGATCGCGCCGGCCGCGCCCAGCATGTGGCCCGTCGCCCCCTTGGTGGAGCTGACCGCCAGCTTGCGCGCATGCTCGCCAAAGACCGACTTGATCGCCTGGGTCTCGCACACATCGCCCTGTGGCGTGGAGGTGCCGTGCGCGTTGATGTAAGTGACCTCCTCGGGCCGGAGACCGGCGTTGCGCAACGCCATGCGCATGCAGCGCGCCGCGCCCTCGCCTTCGGGCGCGGGTGCGGTCATGTGGTTCGCGTCGGCAGTGTTGCCGTAGCCAACGATCTCGCAATAAATCCGCGCGCCGCGCTTTTTGGCGTGCTCCAGTTCTTCGAGCAGCAAGACACCCGATCCCTCGCCCATGACGAAGCCGTCGCGCTCGCGGTCGAAGGGCCGGGAGGCGCGCTTCGGCTCGGCGTTGCGCGTGCTCATCGCCTTCATGGCGCAAAATCCGCCGATCCCCAAGGGGACGATGGTTGCCTCCGTGCCCCCGGCGAAAATCGCGGTCGCGTCCCCCATTTTGATCGTCCGCCACGCCTCGCCAATCGCATGGGTGGAAGTGGCGCAGGCGGAGCAAGTGGCAAAATTCGGCCCGCGCAACTTGTGGAACATGGAGAACAGGCCGGACGCCATGTTCAGGATCAGCATGGGGATCATGAACGGCGACAGGCGGCCGGGACCTTTGGCCAAAAGCACCTTGTGCTGCTCCTCCGTCGTGTACAAACCGCCAATGCCGGAGCCGATGAACGCGCCGATCTCGTCGCGATTTGTCTTGTCCAAATCAATCCCCGAATCCAGCAAGGCGCGATACCCGGCGGTGACGCCGAACTGCGCAAAACGGTCCGCCCGGCGCGCCTCCTTCGGCGAGGGAAACGCGGCTCCCGGCTCGAACACCGGCACCTGGGCGGCGATTTGGCAATCATACGCCGAGACATCAAAGGCGGTGATCTTGTCGATCCCGCACTGGCCCGCGAGGATGTTTTGCCAAAAGGTTTCGATGTCCTGGCCCAGCGAGGCGACGACGCCCACACCGGTCACGACAACCCGACGGTCTGTCCAATTATTGCCCATTAAACGAACGGGGCAGCCTGCCGCTGTGACCAGCCGCAGCTGCCCCGAAAACGGTCGAAAATATCACTTCTGCTGGCTGTCCTCGATGTATTTGATCACATCGCCCACGCTCTGGAGCTTCTCGGCCTCCTCGTCGGGAATCTCCTGGTTGAACTCCTCCTCCAAGGCCATGACGAGCTCGACGGTGTCAAGGGAGTCGGCCCCCAAGTCCTCGATGAACTTGGCATCGGGGGTCACTTGGTCTTCCTTCACCCCGAGTTGCTCGACGATGATGCCCTTCACTCTTTGTTCGATTGTTTTGTCAGCGGCCATGCGTAACTCCAGTTCGTATTTTTGTTGTGTGTCTAAGCAACGTGCCCGAGGGCGTCAAGCCCCGATTCATTAATTTCTTGTGCCAATTTGGGTCACGCAAAAGGTCGAAACGACTCCCTGTCTGTAATGGCGCGCCCTCCCGCCGTCCAGACATATTTGCAGCCTTTTTACATCACCATTCCACCGTCCACCGTCAGCACTTGGCCCGTGATGTAGCGGGCGGCGGGACTGGCCAGAAACAACGTGGCGCCCGCGATGTCCTCCGCCTGCCCCAGACTCCCCAGGGGAATTTGCGTGAGCAGCGCCGCGCGCGTTTTTTCATCCAAACCGGCCGTCATGTCCGTCTCGATAAATCCGGGCGCGACGGCGTTGACCGTTATCCCGCGCGAGGCCACCTCGCGGGCCAGGGATTTGGTGAAGCCGAGCAACCCGGCCTTGCTGGCCGAATAATTCGCCTGCCCCGCGTTACCCATCAAGCCGACCACCGAGGAAATGTTCACAATGCGACCGGACCGTTGCTTGATCATCGCGCGGAGAAAAACCTTGGAGAAGGCAAACGCCCCTTTGAGATTCGTGTCCAGCACCGCGTCCCAATCCGCCTCGCTCATGCGCAAAAGCAGCGTGTCGCGGGTCACCCCGGCGTTGTTGACCAGAATGTCCACCCGCCCGGCGTCCGTCAGGATTTTCTCTCCCGCCGCGCCGACCGCCGCGAAATCCGCCACGTCCACGGCCACCGCCCAGGCTTTTCGACCGGCGGCGCGCACTTCCGCGGCGACCTTCTCGGAGTTGTCGGCGGTGCGCGAGACACACACCACGTCCGCCCCGGCGGCGGCGAGGCGCAGGGCAATGGCCCGGCCGATGCCCCGCCCGGCGCCGGTGACCACCGCAATCTGGTTGGCCAAGTCGTTCATTTGTATGGCCCTTTCTCCTTTCTGCCCGCCCGCCCTGTCAACTGCATAAATCCCGGCGGACGTGGTTGTTGGGGGTGCGTGTCACGCCTTGGGAATCCGCGCGGTCAATTGAGTCACCCGGTTGCGTTGCGAGGGAAACAAGTGGTCTTGCTTCAGATTCGCCACGGCTGCGGACGCCTCTTTCCACTTGCCCTGCTTTACACAAATTTCCAGGCGGGCCAGATAGTAAGCCGCTTGCTCGGAGTCAGACATCCCTTCCGGCCTCAGCTCCGCCAGAATTTGCCGGGCGTCGTCCGGCCGGTTGTTCGCAAGCAAGGCCAGGGCATGGTTGACGCGGACAAAGGAGGATTTGGGGGCTTTTTGCAGCAACTCGAGAGTCAGTGTGATCGCCTTCTCGGGCCGGGTGCCGGTGATCAGCAAGGCGGCCGCGTAGTTGTTAATGGCAGGCCAGTATCCAGGCGCTTGTTGATAGGCCTGCTCCGTCACCTGCAACAACATCGGCTCGTCTTTCAGGTCGAAGGCCGTGTGCGCAAGCAAATCCGCGCGGATGGTGCTGCGCTCCCCGGAGCTCTCCGGCCGCTCCAGCAAGTCGCGCGCGATGGCGGGATACCCCAGGACGAGCAGTTTTCCCGCGATGTAGGAGACCAGCTCGGGGCTCATGCTCTGGACCTGCAGGATTCGCCGAAACGTCTCCTCTATGGACTTGGACCGGTTCTGGCTGAGCCCCGCCCAGCCTTCCAGCAAATAGCTCAGGCCGTCGAGCCGGCCGCCATGGCGGGGATTCGCCCTCAATTCCGTTCCCAGAACCCGTATCCGGGACCAATCGGAGCTTCGCGCCAGCATTTCCGCGTACTGCGCCCACAACGAGTCTTGCGCGCCCACCTCCACCGCGTACTTCTCCATCCACTGGATGGCGCGCTCGGTCAAATCCAGTTGCACGCAAAGTTGCACGAAACGCGACAATTCAAGCGAGTTCGCGGGAACCGTGGTGATGGCCTCGGCACGCCGCACCGCCTCCGCGCGCTGCCCCGTGGTGGCGAGCAAGCGGCAACCGCTGATCTGCTGGCTCAACGTTCCCCGCCCGGATTGCAGGAGGCGATCCATTAACGCCCAATACTCTTTTGGGCGGGCTTGCTTTTCATGGACTCGCAGCAAAAGGCCGGCGGCGAGATCCCCCCGTTTTTGATCGTCAACCAGGCTCTCCAGCGATTCTTTGGGCGTCTCCTCCAAATTGAACGGATCCCAGCCGCGGATAAAGGCGTTGCGGTAAAGCTGTATTTTCGGGTCATCCCCCACGCCCGCTTGGCCATGCTCGGCTTTCCAGACGCGCTTGAAATCCTCCATGCGATCCAGGTCAAACAACGCGAACAAAAGGTGGCGGGCCAGCGGCGGGGTCAGCTTCCTCGGATATGTTCCCAGCAGGGCAACCAAATGATCGTTGTAGTCGTATTTGGCCAGAAGGTCCGCGGTGATCTCGAGATCGGCAACATTGGTTCCCGAGAGCCGCAGCAACCAGAAGGCCTGGCCAATGGCCAAACCTTGAAACTCGTTCACCCGCGGCGCTTGCGCGGCCCCGGCCAGGAAGCGGCGGAGCAATGGAAGGCTGGCCGGAGTGTTTGCCAGCGCGATACGGTACGTGACAAATCCCTCGCGAGTTTGCCCGCGTGCCCAATACCTCTCCGCGGCACGCTCCAGCGACCAAGCCTGCACATGATCCAAGCCGCTGACATAAAGGACCGGTTCAATTCCCTCCGGTGTGTTGCGCCAAATCTTGGCCATAAACAACCCACCGGAAATCAACAGGGCGAAGAAGCCGAAGAAAAAGAACCGAAACCAGGCGGAGAACAGAAGCGCGTTCACCACCATGAACAGCATTGGCCGGTGAATAAAGGGGTGGGCCAGTTTTCTTTTGGTTTCTTCACTAAGTATCGGCATGCCGGGAAATCACGTTCGCACCTAGAATACCTCGATTTCAAGGCATTCTCACCTCCTTTTTCTCCCTGGCGGAGCACACCACGCCCGATCCCGTCTAACTCTTGCAGAACCGGTCAGGCGCCGGGAAACGGCCAGCGCCCGGCTCGAGAAGATCCGTCCTATGAAAACCAACCGTCCCTGTGTCATTGCCGTCGCGTTCGCCACCCTGGCGCTGTTTTCCGCGCTCTCCGGCCGCCTCGCCGCGCAAACTTTGCTCAACATTGATTTCGGCGGCAGTCCCGGGGCCAAGACCGGTTTTGCCGCCACCGGCCAGTCCTCCAACGATTTTTGGAACGCTTACACCCATTATCGCCCGCGTTTTAGTCCGGGAATGACGCCGGTCGGCGATGGCCGAATGGAAGGATTGAAACTCGGTGATGGCGGGGAGTCCGGGGTGGCCATCACGGTGACCAACGCCCCCGGCGTCTGGGGGAATAGCACCGGCGATGCGATGTTTGACAGCTACATGTTCGCCAGCAACGGAAGCAATCTCCTCGTCCGCCTCACCGGGCTCGCGCCGGGACGTTACCATTTCTTCCTCTATGGCCGCGCGGACGCCGATGCCACGCCCGAGCAAAATAGCGTGTTCGAACTCGCCGTCGGCACGAATCACTTTGGCCCGTTGGCCGCTTCCGGCGCCGCCGGATGGCGTTCCCCCCAATCTTGGACGGAACGGGCGCAATACGTTGTCTTCCGGGATGTGGCGGTGGAAAAAGGTGAGGCGGTGAACATCGAGGTTCAGCCCGGTCCCGGTGGCGTCGCGGTGTTGAACGGCATCCAAATACTTTCGCGCGGAACCAGTCCACCACGTCTTGTGGGCGGCGGTCCCGTTTCCGCTTCCGTCGGGCCGACCAACATCCTCTTCAGCCTGGTTCACTACGATGGCCGCCTTTCCACCAACGACGCCCGGTTCGCGGTCCAACTGGAAGCGGAGTCGC